>CAYRPF010000004.1:0-33443 GCA_964426185.1 uncultured archaeon
TTTGAAAATTTCAAAGAAAGAAATAAAGATTATATCTTATTTATTTAACCGAATAGAGCACCCAATCCGGCTGGTTCTTCTTCTTTCTTTTCTTCTTTCTTCTCTTCTTTCTTTTCTTCTTTATTTTCCGTGGCTGGAGCAGAACCTCCAACTGGAGCAGCCATTACTGGCGCAGCAGAAGCACTGGCAATTAATTCATCTATGTCTTTTCCCTCTAAACCGGCAACTAATGCCTTAATTTGGTTTTTGTCAGGAGTGACATCGGCAGCTTTTAATACTTTTTCGATACTGGCTTCATCGATGGTTTTTTCGGCTTTATGAAGCAGCAAAGCAGCGTATACTGATTCCATTTTTATTTCTCCTTATGTATAATATGTTTTTGAGTTTAAAAAATAATATTTTAGCCAAATAGGCTCCCCAAACCTGCTGGTTCATCATCTTCTTTCTTTTCTTCTTCAACTTCTTCTTTTTTTGAAGAATCTTCTTCAGATGGGGCGGGTTGGGCTATTTCAAGACCAAATGCAGCGGCATTTACCACTGTGGCTTGTCGGGTGGCCTTGGCTAAATATTGATCTAATAGTTCAGGCACGAAAATGGGTAATTCGAGTGCTAATCCAATTGCATCACGGGCAGCTTTCTGAATCATTGGCGTAATCGTTTCGTTAGTAATGATATTTAAACTTAAGGCCAAATTCAATGCTTGAGAAGCCGCTAAACGAACATTTCCCATGATTTCTTCTTCATCCAGATGTAATACTTCTTCTGGTAAGATTTCGCCATTTTCCCAGGCAGAATAGAAATCCAGTTTGATTGTCATCGGTTCGATTCCTAATCGTGTTAATAATTGTGCCTGTTTTTCGTTAATAATGTCACCTTTGTGATGAGTAACCGTATCAGTCCGAATGTGAATGGTTCCACCTTTTATCATGGTGGGAACTTTCAAATACTGATTTAATTCTGAAATTATGGGTCCAGGAGCTAATTTAGTGTCTCCAGCTTTAACCACAATATCATCTGGTGCAACATCACCTGGTTTTGCGGGACCTTTCACGGCTTTTGATTCCAGATATTGAGCCAATTTAATTGGGTTCATATTAGTAAACAATAATGCCGTAATGCCTTCAATCTGGTCTGCAAATTCTACCAAGTTAGGTTTTTTTGAAGCATCAAAAGCACGTTGAACTAATTTCTTTTTGGATACGGTAATTACTACGTCTCCACGTAGAGTATCCCGTAAACTATGCAATGCTTTTGCTGGCACTTTTTCAATTCGAGCTAATCCCACAGAATTAAATTCATTAATTAAATTTTGGATTCGACCCACTTCTTGAATTTTTGCCTTGGAGATATGTCGACCTTGTAATACCATGGTGATCACCTTTTAGCTCCTTTTTTTGCTTCTTGCACCATTACGGGCTTACCCATAGTCGTTTTGATGTATATTGACCGAATGTTGTTGTTGCCCATCGGAAGGTGGCCTTCAACAAAATTCAGAACGGAATTAATATTATCCTGTAATTCCTCTTTCGATTGCGATTTCTTTCCCACTTTTAGTTGCATCATTAACTGCTTTTTCATCGTGATTTTCACAATATGGTTCAATTTTGGGAGAAAATTTTGAAGATCTTCATTCGGACGAATAATTCCGAATCCCTTGGGTTGAGGACGGGGCATTTTGCCTTGTTGACCGAGAAATTGGGCTAAAACACGGGCTAAGTCACGCATTAAATCCGCTCGTGCCACAAAATATTTATATTTCTTTGCTGTGGCTTTTTTCTCTTTTTTCGATTTTTTCTGTAAATTACTTAAATCGTTTTGGTTCAATACAGCATAGCCCGCTTCCTTCAAATCCAATTCCATTTGATCTTTCACGATAAAGCAGATATCTTTTTTGGTTAGATTGTTCGGGATTGGATGAGGTAGCATGATTTCGTTATCAATTCGATTGTTAGGATTTTTAATGTCGACATCTCTAACATTGATAATCAAATCCACTGTTTCATCGAATTTCCGGACCTTATCGGGTTTTCCTTCTTTCTTGATGACCGAACTCTCCAATGCCGCTTCAAGTGCTTTTTGAACTTCTTTTTCATTAAGTATCATAAATTATGCACCCTCCTCAGCATTAAGTTGATCATCATAGGCTCCGTTATCGATCTCTTGCAAAATTTCTCGAGCAGTCTTTCCATCAATTTTTATTCCACAACTAAAAGCAGTGCCAATAATAGTTTTCGCTCTTGTTTTCATATTTAAAGCATTCAAAGAGTCTTGTTTCATTCGTGCAATTTTCAGAATTGCGCTGAACGGTAAGTCCCCAATAAAATCGGTGGTTGGTTCCCCTGAACCTTTAGCGACGCCGAGTTCTTTTAGAAGTAAAGCGGATGCCATAGGTGTGCTGACTTTAATTTCAAATGATTTGTCTTCGGGATTAACCAAGATTGTAACTGGGACTTTCAAGCCTTTGAAGTCTTTAGTTTTTTCGTTGATGGCATCTACAACATCCTTAATAGGCACACCAGTCGGACCCACAGCGGGACCAATAGGTGGACCTCCAGAAGCTTTACCGCCTTCAACAAGAGCTGCAACTTCAATTAATTTGCCTGCCATAGTAAATCACGTATGATCTCTTAGGGCAGATTAAAACGCTATCAATATTGTTGTTCCCGTCAATCCCCTTTGGTTGGTTATTTGTATGTTTTGGCTGGAATATTGTTTTAGCTATAGTGAGTGTGGGAGTAGTATGGATTGTATGGGGATTTTGAGAACCGATCGTGGTTTAAATCTTTACTTCTATGCAGATTAAGTGGCATATTTTGAAGCAAAGCCGCACAATGGTCGCGTCCTAATCTACGAAAACTTCCTTAAGAGATTAGTAAGCATTAGAAAGCAGGATAAAATTAAAAATTTATGAATATAGTAGGGTAAAGTGAAACTTCAATTTTTTCTAAAATTTTAAGTAAAATGAGTTTCAATTTAATTCATATGGGGCTTTATTCTCCAGAAAATCATATCGATCATCAGTGGATTTGTGATAGTTTGGGTTTATCCGGAGAATGGGGTCAGAAAATGTATCTTACGTTGTTAAATTCAATCCGAAACTATGCAAATTGTATAGCTCCACAAAGCCCTAAAAGCCAAAGAACCCCTAAAAGCTCAACATTAGATGGTTCACCTTATGAACAATGGTATCAAGATTTAGCACCATATTATCCCCCAGTAGAGTTGACCCACGAGCTTTTTGCCAAACATGCACTGCTTTACTCAATTGTAATTGCCATTCTTTCAAAAATCACAACAACTCATTTTGCTCGCTTGCAGAAATACTTACCAATTCCTCCATACTTCGCTTGGATTACTGCTGATAATGAAGTAAGTGGTGTTTTAAACGAGTTGAAGGTTTTTATTGCAGACTTTTCTTTAGAACCGGAAGATTTGTTTGCGGAAATTTATCAAGATATTTTCATCAATTCTACCCGACACATTCAAGGAGAATTCTATACTAATGAGGTACTCTGTGAATTGATGGTAAATGAATCATATCAATGGGGAAATAAGGTTTTGGATCCAACATGCGGTTCAGGAACTTTTTTATTGATGGTTGCTAAGAAAATTCTGGAATCTTCTCATTCGAGAGAGGAAAAAGTATCGGCTTTAAAGAAATTGTATGGCGTTGACTGCAATCCTTTGGCTTGTTTGATGACTCAAGCCAACCTTCAAAATTTAATCTCTTTTTACCAGATGAAGCTCTTTCTATTTCCAATTTTTCACAGAAATGGTCTGGAAATTATTCCCCAAGATTTATCTCTCGAAATGCATGATAAGGTAATTATTGAGCATGAAGCAAGACCCAAAATTAATGGAAGAAGGGATGAAGAAAATAAAAGTGCGAGCGAAGTGGCTAAAAAACAGAGTAAAATTCGACCGGATGAAGATAACTTGAAGTGGGATCTCGTGATCGGAAATCCACCATGGCTGGTTCTCAATGGTATCCCTTCCCAAACTGTACAAGCCCGAATAAAATCATTGGGCAAAGAGTTGAACATCATTCGAGGAGGTAAATTTGCCACCAGTACCGAAATAACCACCATCTTTTGGCAAAAAATGGTGCGAGACTTTCTCAAGCCAAGTGGAATCATTCATTTTGTAGTCCCAGCTGGAATTGCTTCTGGAGACCAACATGCTCTTTTTCGGCGGTTCGACAAGGTGAGCGGGGTGGAGATTTGGGATTTTGATTTTGATTTTTTCAGAATTCACAGTCTTTGCTTGAAAGCTCACAAAATGAGTGAACAAATGAATAATATCTCCGACCAACCATTTGTCGAAAGTTACAACCATTTAACTCCTTATCCGAAAATTCGCTGGAAAAAACTGCATTGGGATGCCCCAAAAAAGAAATTGGTTTTTGAATCCACCGAGGAGTATATACCGATTATCATAGAACATAATACTAACTCAAAACAGTCAACCATTCCTTTCACAAATACCGCCCGTGCTCCAACGTATCAGATGAAAAATTCGTTGGTATTAATCGGAAGATTTGCACCTAAAACTCAATTGGAAGCCCTTTTTGGCCGCTCTAGCTCATTAAATCTATCTATGAAATCACAATCTCCCTATAAAAATCTTTTTCGACAAGGTGCTTCTTTGGTTCCGAGAAATTTAATTTTCGTAGATATTCATGAAAGTAAAATTCCTGATAAAGCAACTCAAAAAGCGGAATCTATGGATTTGGTGCAAATTTCCCCAGCGGAATCTTTGCAATCAAAAAAAGATAGCACTTGGAATTTTAAAGCCTATGATTCTGTGCCGATCGAGCGGAAATACCTTTTTAAAGTTGCAAAAAGTACCGGACTGCTCTCTTTCTATTATTACCAATTCTATAATGTCGTTCTACCTCTTGAAAGGCTTGATGTGCAAAATACAAATCCATTAAATTCAGCAAAAATTACACTTCCAAATGCCCCTTACGCCCGAAAACATTTTCAGAAACTTATCCGCCAGTATTCTCAAAATATTAAATCCGGCGCTAAAATAACACATCTATTTGACCGATTAAATTACGGTCGTGCTCTTACAGATCCTAAACAATATAAAGTTCCCAAGGTCATCTTTGCTGGAATCGGAAGCAATGTAAAAGCTGCCATCATTCGCCAGCCTGCCGTGATTGACACTTCACTGTATTTCTATGTCCCAAAATCCATTGGAGAAGCATACTACTTGATCGGGATCTTAAATTCGGATTTTATTATTTCGTTTGCTCGACTAGCAGGTAGTACAGGGGCTAACGGTAGTCTCCGAAATATTCATAAAACGCCCTTAAAACTGCCTATTCCTACCTTTAATGCTGCCCATGAAGTTCATTCTCAAATATCATCTGCTGCCATGGAAATCGAAATGTATGTAGAGAAGTTCATTTCGAAATCATTAGAGAAAGATCCAGGTCTGGAAACTAAAGTTAAAAGTCTTCAAAATAAATTGTTAATTGATCCTATTTATCGCTTAAAGCTTATCGAGTTGACTCAATGGGTTCAAAATTTGATTGGAAATAACCTAATGTGAGCATTCAAGAAAATCCTACAATTGAGGAAATCAAAAATTAAGGCGAACAAACATCTTTTAGGTGCTTTGGTGGAAATGTGAGATTACGACCTCGAACCCATTCATGTGTTCGACCCACAAGAATAGTCCGAATTCGCACAATCTGCCGCAGCTCCTTGATATTTCTGGCGCCCATTAAACTCATGGTAATTTTCATCTGCGTAATAATTTTCAAAAACCAATTTTTGAGGTTTTCCTCATCTGGATATCCAAAATCCTCCATAATCTCAATTAACACCGGGTAAGCAAAACTTACCAGATCCGCACCCAAAGCTAATGCTTTAACTGCCTCTCGACCGTTTCGAATTCCACCCCCCACAATAAGAGGTATATCCCGATTTTCCGGCCGCAGTGAGATATCCAGTAAACTCCAAACAGTCGGAATACCCCAAAAATCGAAAGGTCGCTTGATTGGAGGATAAGTTTGCTTTTGTGAGGTTGTTAACCCTTTCACTGTTTCAATCCTTGCAATTGAGGTTCCACCCACCCCTTGAATGTTTATTCCTGCCACTCCGACATCCCATAACGGTCTTATGTCTTCATTACTTAGGCCGGTTGTAAAACTTTTAATAAATACAGGCACATGCAATTGATACGTTAGATTTCGTAATCGATCAACCAATCCTTGATAACCTGTATTTTGTGGATCAACCAATATATCAAGTAGAGGGGATACCCAGATTTCCACTCCATCAGCCTTGATGGAATCCACAATTTTCTGAACTGCTTTTATATAATCCGGAGTTTTCATTATGACAGTTCCCGAAATATTGGCTAACACTAACCCATTTGGATTCTTTTCTCGAATTATTTGAAAACTCTCCAAAATATCTGGATTTACTTTTTCTTCTAAAAGATAGCGCTGATCTCCTACACCTTGTGCAATTTTGTATTTTGCGGTAAATTCGGCTATTTTTTCATTAATCGGGGTGAATTTCTTATGTCCTCCAGTAATTGATCCCACACAAATAGGATATTTCAAGTGTTTCCCCATGAAATCGATGGACAAATCTACATCATTAATACCTACTGGTGTCAAGGCGTTTGGAATAAAATATACCTCTTTCCAGTAATTTTTTCCATGATATTGGATATCCTCTTTTAAAACCGTATCCATGGTCTTTAATTGATACCGCAAAAAATCTTCGGGTTTCATCGCGCAATATTCTTTTGGTTAGATCGTATTTAGATATTACTTCGATTTCAATCAAACAAAGAAATCACGTATATGCAACGTAATGTTCACTAAATACCCATATAAAGATTATTGGTATGTAAAAATCGAAAAAATTTTTACTCATTAAACACTTTAATGAATGAAAGAAGCCCAAATTTAAAAAATGGACCCATCGCCTAGCGGATATGGCGCCGGCCTCCTAAGCCGGTTGTCATGAGTTCGAGTCTCATTGGGTCCGCCAATATTTACACTGTTTTGGTTAAATTAAAGGCTCTTGAAGTAATCGGAATATTCTACAACATATTCCATATTATTAACGTATTTTATTGATTCAATTTTCTTAATTTGTAAATTTAATTCTTGCTTTGTAATTATGGGAAAATTAAAATACTCATTAATATATTTCGTAGGACCATTCATTTTTATCCTTTCGTTGATGAATTTTCTGTGTGAATCTATTCTATTTCTTAAATATTCGTTAATTTCATCTAATGAGTTAATTAATCTTGAGTGAATTGTTTCTTTTATATTCTTATCAATATCAATGCCAATACTATTTCTTTCAGAAGCTATTGCTGCAAGGGTTGTCGTTCCAGTTCCCACAAATGGATCTAAAACAACATCTCCTTTCACAGAATACATATTAATTAAACGATACGCTAATTCAAAGGGGAAAGCAGCACTCCTTTCTCGGGATTTTTTATTGTTTAAGTTTTGAGATATTCCTTTAAAGTCCCAAACATCAGAAAACCAAACATTCCTTTCTTCCCAAAAGAAAGCACTTTTCCTTCGGTTAACTTTTTGCTCTTGTTTTTTGAATAATCTTTTGTCTCCTTTTCTAAATATAAGAATATATTCATGTTCTAATGTTACATACGCCCCTGGAGGATACATACCAGATCCCATGAATTTATTTGGAGCATTTGTCTGTTTTCTCCAAATTATATCTGGTAATGATTGAAATCCAAGTTCATGAAATTTGTTAATGATTTCTGAGTGTGAAGGATATAATCTAAAAATTTTATTCACAGTTCTTGTAGCGTCTCCAATATTTATACACGCAATTCCCCCCTGTGTTAAAACACGAGAAACTTCCTCCCATACTTTGTTTAATTCCTTGTGCATTAGTTTAAATGCGAGATTTCCATTACCGTTGTCTAAAGCGGTTCTAATGTCTGGGTTTTGTTTTGAGAAGATTTCATCCCACATTTCAATCATAGGGTAAGGAGGAGATGTTATTACCAGTTCAATAGATTCATCTTGAATTTGTGATAATTTTTGGGCTTCCTGGAAAAGCAATTTGTGATTCGTTTTCATAAAAAATCATTATTTATTAATGTATCAATTATTATGTTATTAGCTATATACGAGTTTTAGGCATCTGGACAACTTCAACAGGTGAATAAAATCCTTCGATTTGAAAATTCATCAAAATATCAAAAAAGTAAAATAATACAATGTTAGAACAAGCCGACAACATCACCGTCGAAATCAATATCAATACTTTCCGCCGCTGGTTTCATGGGTAACCCTGGCATCCTTAACATGCGCCCCGCGATCGGAATTACAAATCCCGCACCTGCTGCAATTAATACACGTCGAATTTTTAGGGTAAAACCGCTGGGTGCACCGAGCTTGGATGGGTCATCTGAAAATGATTTCTGTGTTTTAGCGATACAAATTGGGAGATTATCCAAACCAATTTCTTTTATATCTTTAATATCATTTATGGCATCTGGTTCAAATTCCACATCTGAAGCACCGTAAATCTCTTTGGCAACTGTCTGCACTTTTTCTTCAATTGGTTGGCTCCAGTCATAAATTGAGGTGAAAGTTGAAGGTTCATCTGATTCCAATGCTTCAATTACAAGTTTAGCCAGTTCTTCTCCTCCTTCTCCACCTTTTTCCCATACTTCCGACAGTGCAATTTTTACTCCCATTTGTTCACAGTATGAGAAGACCATTTCTATTTCTGCGGGAGTATCAAAGCTGAATTTATTTAAGGCGACCACTACAGGTATGTTAAATTTTTTCAAATTTGAAATATGTCTGCCTAAATTACTCAAACCATCCGAGAGGGCGTTCAAATTTTCTTGCTTGATTCGATCTAAAGGTTGACCGCCGTGCATTTTAAGAGCTTTAATTGTTGTGGTTATAACGGTCAAATCTGGGGCAAATCCTCCGTATGGACTAACTAAGTTGAAAAATTTCTCTGCACCTAAATCGCTACCAAAACCAGCTTCGGTAATCACATAGTCATTGGTCCGTAATGCGAAATTGGTGGCTATGATGCTATTTGCACCTTGAGCGATGTTAGCAAAAGGTCCTCCGTGAATAAATGCGGGATTATTTTCCATGGTTTGAACTAAATTGGGCTTGATAGCATCTTTTAGCAGCACGGTGATGGCTCCCGCTACATTTAAATCCCTACAGTAGACTGGTTTATTTTGATAATCAAATCCAAGTAATATATTGCCTATTTTTTCCTTAAGATCGGAAAGGTTTCGCGATAAACAAAGGATGGCCATAATTTCCGAAGCGGCGGTAATATCAAAACCACTTTCGTGAGTAACTCCATCGGTGGATTTACCTAGACCAACAATTATATTTCGAAGAGCCCTATCGTTCACATCAAGTACACGATTCCATAAAATCTTCTTGGGATCGAGTTCTACTTTGTGGCGATAGATCGCATTGTTCAGTAATGCAGCCAATGTATTATGAGCAGAGGTTATCGCGTGAAGGTCGCCGGTGAAATGAAGGTTTATATCCTCCATAGGGACACATTGAGCATAACCACCTCCAGCAGCGCCTCCCTTAATCCCAAAAACTGGACCTAAAGATGGCTCTCTCAGGCACACAGCTGTTTGTTTGTTTAATCTATTCATCGCATCGGTTAATCCGATGGAAGTAGTGGTCTTCCCCTCCCCCGCTGGCGTCGGTGAAGTTGCTGTAACTAAAATTAATTTTCCTGGTGGATGTTCCATACAATTTAAACAATAAGTTAGATTTATTTTGGCTTTATACGGACCATATAGTTCCAATCCACGTTCGGGGATACCGATACGTGCAGCAATTTCCTTAATTGGTAGCATATGGGCTTCACGGGCAATTTCTATATCTGGTCTCATGTAATCACTCCAAATGATTCGATTTCTTAAAAAATATTAAGTAATTGAGAAAATTGTAAATAGGAATAGATTAAACAATCTGTTTTCCCTTGTGGTAAACCAAAAATGGATCTAGAGCGCCTTGGTTATAGACAATTTCTTGGTATTTATCACACTTAAATGCAATAAAATCTGCGATTTTTCCTGGAGCAAGTATTCCCCGATCATCTAAATCTAAAGCCGCTGCACTGCGAACGGTAATTCCAGCGAGTGTTTCTGCTATAGTTAATTTTTGATATGCACCCAGTAAAGCGGCACTTGTCAGCAATTCACCCATTGGTGCAGAACCCGGGTTCCAATCAGATGAAATGGCAACACACAAGCCTATATCAAGCATTTTTCGAGCGGGGGCAAAATCCATACCCAATCCTAACGAGGCACCAGGTAGGGCTACTGCGATTACATTCGCTTCTTTTAATTTTTGTAGTTGTTTCTCATTGGTAACTTCCAAATGTTCTACTGTGAGTGCACCCACTTCGGCTGCAACATCGGAACCACCAATAGAAAACTGGTCTCCATGGATAACGACTTGAAATCCTAATTCTTTAGCATAATTTAAGTATTTTTTGGATATTTCAGGTGAGAAGGCGCTTTCTTCAATAAAAATATCTACGCGCTTTGCCAATTCTTTTTCCTTTACAACAGGCAAAAGTTCATTCATTATTTCTTGCAGATACACTTCAGGGTCAGAGAATTCTGGAGGACAAGTATGGGCGGCTAAGCATGTGGGAATGAAATCGGGTAATAATGCGCGTGAATGTTTGGCTTGATTAATTACTTCCAACATTTTCAATTCAGCTTCGACCGTTAATCCATAACCGCTTTTAACTTCACAAGTAGTTATTCCCCGATGGAGGTGAGTCAAGCCTCGCTTGAAAAGGCTGTCAAAAAGTTCTTTAGGGGTGGCATTGCGGGTTTTTCGAACTGTATCAAGCATTCCGCCTCCTGCTTTCGCAATTTGAAGATAGGTCTCACCGGACAATCTCCGGGCATAATCTTCCGCTCGGGTACCTGCATAACACATATGAGTGTGACAGTCAATTAATCCGGGCAATGCCACTGCGTTTTCCGTGATTTTGTGAAAAATTGTTCCTGATCCATGAAATTTCGCATGAGAGACTTCTTTTTCAAACTCATCTTTAGTAAGAATACGATCAATCGTTTCTCCTATAATCATAATGCCCCCATTCGTAATAATCTCCAATTGGTCATCCGATATAGGACCCGCTTTGGGTAGATTACGCATGGTTACCATTTGTTTAAAAGGACCAATAAGTTTCTTTTCTGGCATAATGTCCTCCCCATAAATTACGTAAGTGAGGCAATAACATATTGATTAAATAATTTGCGATTTAAAAGAAAAAGATCTAATATTGAGATAATTTCCGAGCAAAAATCTAATATTGAGATAATTTCGGTAATTCTTTTGTTAATAACCTAAACACCAGCATTACAAATGCTTCTTCTACATTGGAATTTGTTAGTGCGCTGGTTTCGATAAATTCCATATTGTATTTATTAGCTAATTGGATTGCTTCGGTATTTGAAACTTCTCTGGGCAGATCAGATTTATTTCCGATAATTAATCCCTCATATTCGCAACCTGCAAATTTATCCAGTTCTGCTTTCCATTCTGGCAAATGCTCAAAGGTTTTCCTATCATTTAGGTCAAAGACAAAGAGTGCCGCTTTAGTTCCAATATAATAGGTTTTTCTCACTCGAGCGAAGACCTTTTGGGAACCAATATCATAGATGTTTAATTGGATTATATTTTGCAGAAACTTGTATTTGTGGGTCATGATATTGAGTCCAATTGTTGGGCGAAAATCTACTGGAAAGACTCCATCTACAAATCGATTTACCAGACTGGTTTTCCCTACTCCAGAATCCCCTATTAAAGTATATTTGAATATCCATTGCTGAGGTTCATTAAACTTGGAATTAAGTAACTTTGCTCCCAATATTTCACCCAATCGGGGGATCTCTACGTTGATCCCAACCTCTTGAGTGAATAAACGATAAAATTTCTCAGTAGCTATATATAAGAAAGGTTGAATTTTGTCAATCCAAGCATTATTTGAAACAATGTAAATAAAAATCCAATTTTCAATAAAGATGCAGATAATTCGATAATTTTCTGTATCAAAAATGGCATTGGTTAGTGGACTATCCATATTATATTTCATAATGCGTTGTAATATAGGATCTAATTCAGAAAAAAGAGAATAATCTTTCATGTTTAAATTCTTTAACATGATTTTTTCTCGATCTTGAAATTTATAAGAATAAACTAAATTCCCTCCTCTTTCCATTATATTAATTGCAAGTAATTCTGGAATGCTATATGCTAAATTTTCAGACAGAGAGGCTAGAATCTCTTCGTTATGCATTAATTTCAAAAATGAGTTTGAACTTAAGAAAATTTGCTTAAGAAGTAAATTATTTTTTAATTCTTACTAAATGAGTTGTAACATTCGAAGAATGCAGTTGCCACTCTAAATTCCTTTTTCATCATTTTCTAATAGTATTGTAGGAATTATAATAATATTAAGCATCAAAGGATTGACAAGTAGCATGATATTACAGTGAAATGGTGGAATGGGTTAAATTATGGGCATGCTCGCAAGAGATGTGAATTGCAAGAACGCAGTATGTCCAATGGTGTAAGACCAATTATCCGAAATAGACCGTAATTTATTTTTTTATCCAAATTGCTGTGTTACATTTCTTACAGCGAATTACTTTCTTCAATCTTGAAGATTGATGCCGATAGATTCCCAAAATTAGTTTTCCTCCACA
Source organism: uncultured archaeon (assembly GCA_964426185.1). GTDB lineage: Archaea > Asgardarchaeota > Lokiarchaeia > Sigyniarchaeales > Promethearchaeaceae > Harpocratesius. The sequence goes on from CAYRPF010000004.1 coordinate 12,745, forward strand.
GTTGGCACATCTTTCGTTCAAAATTTTTTCTTGGAGGCAGATACCATTTTTCACAATTTCCATTCTAGCTGAAAAAAGTGAAGGATTATTTTTAAGCCTGTGTAAGTATTAAGTTGTGTGGAAAAAATGAATTTTCAGCAATTTCCATTAGGATCAAGTGAAAATCCCTATGATCTAATTATTGTGGGTGCTGGTCCTGCAGGATTGGCTGGCGGAATCACTGCAGGGCGAAATAAACTTAAAACAATTATATTTGAAAAGGAAGATCGACCTTCACCTTTTCCTAGGGGTGAAACACTTCACAATGCTCGGATATTCTCTCAAATTTTGGGAGAAAATGTTCTTAATCTAATTTCAACTCATTTAACTGCGGGGAGAAAATTCAACAGCCCAATGTCTTTAAATTCGGTAGAAGTATTTCGGCGTTCTCCTTCAATTGTTTATGAGTGGAATAAATTAATTGGGCTTTTACTTTCTCGATTAGAAGAAACCTCTGTGGAACTCAAATTGGGAACGGAGGTTGAAAATTTTATTCAAGAGAATAATATCTGTAAGGGTGTTCTTCTTAAAACTGGAGAAAAAATTTGGGCTACTTCAGTTCTCGTAGCAGACGGTCATAAAAGCAAAATAGGCCATCGGATTAATATTCCTTATAATCGAATAAATTTCCCAATAATGAAACGAATTATCAGCAATTTCCGTGGAGATTATACTGGCTTTGAATATTTTTTCCTTGTTCCAGGAATGTTGGAATACGCTCCTCGATTTCCTCCCAGTGTGATTTTTGTATTTCCTCGTGGTGGGGAAAAATGCGAAGTAGGATTAATGATTTTTTCCGATATGGCACAAAAACTGCAAAAAATATGTGATATCCCTAACGAGGAAGAAATCCGCAGAGTGTGGGAATTGTTAATTTCTAAATATCCGAGATTTTCAAAACTGATGAAAAATACGATTGTGGAATTTGAAGGATATACATATATTGGGGCGGGTCAAATTTATTCAGATCCAATGCCTATTCCTGGGCTATTTCTTTCAGGTGAATCGATGGGCTTGATAGAAAAATCGGGTGCTTCAGGAATCGCTACGGCTATGCAAAGTGCGAAATTTGCGGTAGATTTTATTAGTAATTATAAAATATCATCTTGGTCAAACCAAATAGCGCGGAAATATTCTCAGGAGTTTAAGAAGTCGAAATTTCTCAAACATTTAAAAGGAAATGCACGTAAAGCACAGTTACAGAAGAAATTTTTCTTTCTTTATCTTAGAACAGCCGAAAGAATAAACCAAAAATGGAATCTAGTAAAAAATGCTTATAAATTGAAGTGATTAGAAGAAGCTACCAAGGATTTCAATAATTCATAATCCGAATAATAATCTAAATCGACAAAAAAAGGAACTTCAAGCGCTTGGTTTTTTTGAGAAGGTAAAGATAACGAAATGGTCTTTATTTCTCTGCCTTCTTCAATCATTTGTAAGATTGCTTGAAAAATTGTTGAAACTGATGGTGAAGGCATATCAAAAAGAGATTTTATAGTTTTTGTAGAAAGTATCATGAAGGGTAGAATCAGCGGGATTTTCTGTGTATTTGGATTTTCACGCCTATATACTTTTCGGGGAACAATTTCTTGAACTTTTTGAAATTTAATGCTTAGTTTAATCTCAATTTCAGCTGAAAATCCATTTTTTTCATTTATTTTTACTGCATAATTACCGTATTTGTGAGCTAGTGGGAGTTGTGAGTAAAAAAGAATATCTTGATCAAGTTTAGATATTTCAGGAAGTATGCGTTCCAGCTCTTTCCATATATGAGATGAAAACCACGTATCTGCAGGAAATAATAAAATAGGTTCAAGTTCGCTAATAGAAGTTTTCAAAACCCGAAAGGAAAACAGTGGACCTTTTTGATAAGATTGGCGTGCATCTACTAATTTCACATCTTTTCTTTCTTTTGGAACGGCATGAAACCACTGAACCATTGTATTGAAATTTGCTCCAATTACCAAAAAAATTTGATCTAAAGGTAATGAAGTTAAATGAGAGAGATTTAAGGATAAGGTTGTCTGATTTGAAGAATCAAGGGGCATCAGCGATTTTGGGTAGAATCCTTTTTGGAATCTTTTTCCCTTTCCAGCAGCCATGATGACGGCGTTCAGCATATTTTCTTATTTCCATAATGAGTGATAATCGAAATCTTCCCACCATGTTGTAGGAATTGCCCCTTCTTTAGTAATTAGAAGAGTATGTTCATGTTGAGCCACTAATCCGTGTGCTCTTTCGACAAAAACATTATATCCTTGAATAATTCCTTGACGGTGATATTTTAATATGATATCATTAATTCGATCTTGTGGGATAAAATCAATCCATCTAGGTGAAAATGGAAAGGGTCCGAACTTTTTTTTGAATTTTTGCAGCCGAATTCGCTCAGATTGCGGCATATTTTTCTTCTTACGGATATTTTTTACTTCGAATATGGTTATCTCTTTTCCATTTCGAATAGCACCATACCCATTAGTGGTGAAAGGTTCAATGGCAATTTGATCCCCTTCTTGAAGGATGTAATTATCTGTAGTAGAACCAATATTTGGAATGAAGGGTGCTCCATGAAGGTCCCATTGACTAATTCGATGTCCTCCTAGATTTGAGATAGGGGTTAATCCTTTATATTTTTCAATTTCCGCTTGTATTGCCATTCCAATCGTTTTTATATTGACACCTGGTTTGGCAAGTTCTATTGCTTTATATAAGGCATCTTTGGCAGCTTGTATTAAATCTTGGTAAACGCCTCCGTCTTTTCCTAAATTCACTGTGATGGCTGCATCTGCGACATAACCATCTACATGTGCCCCAAGATCAACTTTCAATAGGCCTTTGTTTGGTAATACTTGTTCTTCCTTAATTACTGGGGAATAATGTGCAGCAATTTCGTCTAAACCGATATTAGCTGGAAAAGCGAGCCCTTCAGCACCTTGAGCTAATATATCATCTTCTAATATTTTGGCAAGATCACCCATATTTGTGCCTGGCCGAGCAATTTGGTATGCTAATTTTAAAGCATGAGCAACAGCTTTTCCCGCTTTAAGATATTTTTCAGTAATTTCAGTGGTAAGTTCTGGAGCCATGAATTCTTCAATTGGGAATATGGAAGGGATCTTATTCAACCTTTTGATTATCAATACAACATCAGTTATTTCCCGAGGATTATTATGTAATGGCTAATTCTTTGCGATGTGGAAAAACATCAAATAACCGCATATATTTACATAATTTTGGCGGTTTTCTTATGGGCAACTATCGAAATTGTCATGAAGTTAATTCAAAATAACAGCAGCCCCTATTTAATGAATTTTTTTCGCTTTCTCATTGGGGGAATCACCCTTTTAATCTATGCCGTTTCTTCTCATAAAATGCGAACTATTTGGGGATTCTTTAAAGCTTTTCCTCAGTACTATATACCTGCAGCAGTGATTGGATTAACTGGTGGTTTGCTTCTATATTCTTATGGAACCGTAATAACCCAAGCCTTTATGTCTGCTGCGATTATAAGTTCAAATCCTATTTTTATTTCTGTGTATATGATCTTTCTTCAAGGAGAAAAAAGATCACCTAGTAAAATTGTAGGTATAATTCTGGGATTTTTAGGTATGTTGTTAATTATCACCAACTTCCAATTTGCGGAATTTTTCCAAGATGATTACGTTAAAGGGAATTTATTAGTTCTCGCAGGAACATGCTTTTGGGTGGTAGATTTAATTTTAGGTAAATTAGTTATGAAAAAATCTGTTCAAAATCTAATAGTTGTGAATACTGAAGGCGATTCTCACGCTTCCGAAAATTTCAACATGAAAGTTTCCAGTTTAGATTTTAATCTGGTTACATTTTTAGTTGCTTCTTTAGTAATGCTTCCTTATTTGATATTTTCAAGTGAATGGAATAATATGATTCATCAATCTGCTGAAACATGGCTTGGATTATTCTATATAGGAATTTTTACTACTGGAATTGCTTATTTATTTTTTTTTAAAGGCTTAGAATCCCTTGAAGCATCAAAAGGATCAAATTTTTTTTACTTGAAACCGATTTTTGCAACTATTCTTGCTTTTTTCATTTTAAATGAAGCCCCCAGTATCTATTTTTATGTTGGTGTTGTAATTGAAGTGATTGCACTAATTTTAATATCAAATAATTAGGAACGAAAGCAATAATAATAATGGATTCACATTAATGCACATTAATGGATCCATCATCATCTATTACGACTAATTTCTTTTACAATGAATTTGACTTGACTATTCCGACCAAACCCAGCAAACTGCATCAAATTTTTCCAGATAATATTCTTTACGTTATAATTTGCTGTTTAGCAATCAAAATCGTGTTTTTTCTTTACAGCCTCTATTGTTATCAGCATGGAATTCTGGTTGCTTCACAAAACATTTTCAATCGTTTTGCAAATTATTGGTGGGATTTAGAAGGATTAAGTGATTTTACTGGGGATTATATAAATTGGCATGCAAATTGGTTAAATGGAGAAAAACTTTACTCAGCTGCTTTTAAAGGGCGTTATCTTTATCCTCCTTTGTATTATTATATGATTCATATTTTTGCTCATTGGACTGTTTTTTCCGCTCCTATTGTAATATTTATTTGCAATAACTTAACGGGGTATTTTGTATTTCGGTTAGCTAAAAATCTAGGTGCCACTCCAAAGGCTGCTAAAATTATGGCAGTTCTTTGCCTTATATCTCCCTTTAACTTGTTTTACAGCGATTTTGTATGGCAGAATACTGGTGTGGTAACCACTTTTCTGGTCATTTCAATGTTTAAAATTTCACAAGAAAAATATCACTGGGGGATGATTTGGCTGGGTATTGCTATGAGTATCAAGCAAGTTGCGTTTTTTTTCTATCCTTTTTTCGTGATCGGTGTGGTATATTCCCCTTCAATATTCAAAAAAAAATTTAATGATTCGAAAATTCCTCTTGTGAATTATATTCGTAATATACCTATTCGTTCTCTCTTATTTTACGGTTTAATTCCGTTGGAAATCTTTTTAATTGCTTCATTTCCCTATCTGTTTGAAGATCCCATGAAATATGTCAACATTCTTTTTGGTAATCATCGAAGCTCTAATTATGAATGGATTTACCAGATTTTTTCCAACATTGTTCCTGTAGAAAGTAATTCTACTTTTATCGGATATTTTCCTGACTTAATGCAAAATCCGGATAACCGTCCTTACCAAGTTAATTTCCGTACATCATTACCAATTGCATTTGCATGGATCGGGTATAAGTTGGGAATTCCTACAAATATTACAGCAAGTTTTGCGGTTTTATTTCATATGCAGTTATTTCTCTATATAATTACCATTCTTTTGGGGGGTGCATATTGGTGGTTCTTAAATCGCACAAAATTCTCTTCAGATCAAGAATATTATTGGTTTATGTGGTATATTGGAGGTCTTTCTCTATTTACAGTCATACTTTTTGCAGAAATTGGGATATATAAATATTATTTAGTATCTCTTACTCCATTTTGGGCAATGTTTAGTGTATTGGGCCCTTTAAACCATGATCGATGGACGCGATCACAGAAATATTCGCTAAGTGAGTTATTTAGCCACCCAAGTCGACTCAAAAATCAATTTTATGGAGGTGGATCATATTTTCATGTAATAGAGCAAATATTTTTGCAAATTACAATGATTCTTTTCAATAAATGGTTGGCTGTGGCTGTTTTTTATTTACCTCTCTATATTTTTGGAATTACATTCCTTTTTGAAAGGATGTTTCGATCAGAATTTCATGATATTTTTCAGAGAAAGCGCTGTTAATACGAACCTACAACTTCTTTACCGATGTGCAATTTAAAACCTTATCATATGACCAAGCCGTTATCCATCAAGAATCTAATCTTGGGGAAATTTACCCGAAAACGATTATTACAATATATGATTATCAGTGCTGGGATATTTTTTACATTATTCATAATATCTTTGGCGTTCTATCCAAAATCGCTAAATTACAGTATTCTTACTCATACAATTTCTTATTTGGGCGATTATACTCAGAATCCAAAGGGCTGGTTATTTTTTACTTTATCATTTATCGAACTTGGACTTTCTTTTATTCCTTTGATTATATACATTCATAGGCGGGTAATTTTAATCGAAAGAATGTGGGGTATTATAGGTTCTCTTCTTTTAATAAGTGGAAGCTTCGGGGTAGTGTTAATTGCCTTTTTCCCGGATGTGCACGGAGCGGATCTTTTCAATGATATGTCCTTCGGGAAAGCTCACGTCATTGTTTCGTTTATCACTGTTATTTTATTTTCTGCAGGTTTTACAGTATATGGAATTCTTTTTTTGGTAAATGCATATCCAAAATTGCACGAAGGTAAACCAGATTTGTATCCAAATGCACGTACACGCTATGTATTCTTTGCATTTGCTGTTTTTGGTTTAGGAACTTTGATCACCCAAATTATTTCGAATATTCGTAATTATGCATGGCCAGGTCCAGGAATCTATAGTTTTCCATTATGGGAATGGTTACTATCTTTCACTTTTTTTATTTCTATATATTGGCTTGCTTATACTCTTCCAAATGAAATTCCTCCATCAGAATGAATTAAAAAATCACTAATTTAGGGAATTTTTCGGAAATATTAAGTAAATTGCATAAAGATAGAAAATATAAGACCCCAATAACAACCATTCCCACAGTGGAAGATACATCATAAAAATGAATATTTTCCAGAAATAATAAAGCCAGTAAAATGTGAAAGCAGTTAAAAAACCTAACATAACTAAATCTGTAATAAGATAGATAAGAACCAATTGCCAAATTTTTATCCAACCTTTTCCATCTTTAATTGTTTTGATGAGAGTATACATATTGAAGGAAAATGCTGTAAAAAATCCAAAAAAGGCTAACCCTGCAAAAAGATAATGAATAATTCCAGAGTCTTCAGAAAAAATTCCAACTCCGATTACACCGATGGCGGAAAAAATGAGGATGATGGTGAAAATATATGTGGTTATTCTTGCAATTGAGCGTAACTGCTGAAAAAGAAAAAAAATATAAGGAATTATACCAATACCTGCTACAACCATTCCGAATCTCCAAAAATAATGTCCAATTGGGTTTTTCAAGGTGTTTCCTAAACTACTTACGCTCATTCGAAGAAATTGATATTGTCCCGGAAAAGACCATAGTGCATATCCATAAGAACAAAGCAAAATAATTAAAAGAATGAAAAGAAAGATTCCATATGTATGTTTATGGCTTTTTCCGGTTAAGAAATTTGTAATTGATTTAATAAAATTGCGTTGGGAAGTCGATTGCATAGATTTTGTTCACTTAATTTATCATAAATAAAATCTTTTGGAATTAGGATATTTCTGAGAATTTATATTGGATTTCAAATTTTATTCTTTAAAGGTAGCAAGAATACGATATAGTGGTATAAAATCATCTAATGATTCAATATTGTGATATTCAACCTTGTATTCAGGATAAGTTGCACAATATTCTTCTAATGAAAAATTTCCCAAGCCAAATAGAATAATTTCAAAATCGGGAATTTCTGAAATATCCTTAATTAACATAGGTAAGGGAGGTAAATCATCAGGATCGGCATCAGTAAATAACATCAGCTTTCTTGGCCGGTTTTCTTTATCTGATCCCATTTTTTTTAACAACCTGCGGGTATCCTTAAGTGGTGAATTAAAATGAGAAAAATTCCCCGATTCTAGTTGAAGTTTTTCTTGCAGATTATGAATAAATGAAACTAAAACTGAAGTACTGTAGATATTTGTGTTTAGCCATTCATCTTGATTTATATTTTGTATTATTTCTTCTTTATCACTGAAAACTAGCACGGATATACGTTCATCTAACTTACGAGATATTTTTTCCAATAAATATAAATAAAAGAATAGTAAAATGCTTGAAAGGCGTGATAGCTGAGTATTTTTGGTTATCTTAACAAAAGGTGAATCTAAAGATAATTTTTGAAAGAATTTTTCTACTTTTAATGCGTCATTATAATTTTCACCTACATGAATATCTCGGGCTAATAGACTTCGAGTTAAATCAATGACCATTATTGTATCAATAGGGAGAATCCCTTCAATTTCTATCTCAATTTCTGAATTGGCAGTAACTTTTCCAATTTCTTGAGGTCCAAGTGCAGGTGAGCACGATTTAAATTTAAAAATTGCTTGAAAATCGGGATGTTCCACTTGAAGTCCAGGAAAAATTAGGTAATTTAAATAGAAGATTTTTATGCTTTCTTTTTTACTTTGGATGTTGGAAATTATTAGATTATAACTTTCTGAAGTCTGACGCCATAATTCCGCACCAAGATATAATTTTTTCAAGTTTACTATTTTTTTCATTCGTTTATTTACAGAAACTAAATCATTGCTCCTGATATTCTTTCCCAAAAGATTAGGATCAATCTCGATTGCTTCATCAGAAATATTAGCTTCAACTTGGACTTTGGAATAAGTAGAACGTGAATTTGGAACGTTTATTCTTGTTAAGGCAACCACGTCTCCATTTTTTATTCCTAAAGCCCGCGAATTTCGGAAATTTATCCGGACCTTGCCGACCATATCTGAATTTAATTTGGGCTTTAAAGTTAATTCTTTAACTTGGATGATTGGAGGTTCCATTGAATAGACGACTAATTTAGGCTCTGAAATATTAATCAATTCGTTATCTTCCCACATTTCTTTATCCATTATTATAATATCTTCTTCTGAAGCACCGAAAATTACAGGTGCTATACCATGGTTTCGTGTGATGGGATCTTCCCATCCTAAAAAGGCACCTGGAAAAAGGTTCAATTTTTTCGCCAATTTCTCATGAATTTGAAGATTTCCTCCCAAATCTTCGTCTTGAACTCGCAATAAGGTAATCTGTGAATTAGGCAATATTTGTTGGAGTTGAGAAATTTCAATCATATCCGGATATTGTTCTAAGGATAAATTTGCAATCGATTTTGGAATTGATTCTGGGATCGGTGAACCAATTATTTCCTTTGTATCACTATGTTTTTGTTCTTGATTTTTTGACTTTTTTTCTTGCTTTTTAGTTAATCCTTCTTGCTTTTCAATATTTATTTCTTGTAGAATTGATGTATCGTTTTTATATTCTTGAGCATTCGTAATTAGAGGTTTTTCTTCAATATCAGTTTGATCTGAATGATTTTTTTCAGTAGGTTTTCTAGAGAATTTTTCTAAGTTATCCAGGGCAGCAGAGACCTCTGTTTTTAACGACTCGGATTCTTTTAAATCATCTGTTTTTTTGTCTAATTTTGATTTTTCTCTAATAAATTCTTCGAAAAGTTGAGCTTGGCTCTTTAACGCCGTTTCATCTACTTGAAATTCTTGAAATCTTTCCTTCTCAGAGATAATTTTGGCAGCATTTTCGATACTAACGAACTTTGCTTGAGTGAAAGGGAGAGAATTTAAAAGTTTAGGGAGAATAACTGTTCCTTCTTCAACATTTGGGCTGATTTTCATCGGAAATATAAAATAATATTGCCAGCGTTTATTTGCTGAAATGAGTCGGATCTTACCTCCTTCTGGTAAGCCAATCTTAACTGCATCTATTTCATTCATAACACAATGGGAAAATAAGTCTAACTCGCAGAGAAATTTCAAATTAATTCTCATGATTTCAGCCCAATTCTATTCTTGGTGATTGAAGTAAATAATGATTTCGCTTAGGAAAAAAAGAAATATCCAAAAAAAATTAAGGAGAAAAAGATTATTCTTCTTTGGGATAGGTTTCACTTATTTTCTTTGCGTAAAATCTAAAAACCGCAACAGTTTTTCCAAGATCTTTAATTGAACGTGATGCACCAATTAGGAAAAATTTACCTGCTGCCGAAATAACCATAAAACTTTTTTTCCCTCTTAATACGACCTCTATTAACTGATTATATCCAATTTTTTCTACAGAATCTGTTCCACTTTGTAATAATACTGCTCCCATGGCACATAATGCATCAGGATCTATTTCATATTCAGGTACAGCTGAGAAGGCTAATCGCAATCCTTCCTTAGTAACCAATGCAAGTGCATCTAATTCCGTATTTTGTGTTATATTCGAAAGATAGGCAGAAAGTTTTTGAGCATCATTTTCATTCAACGACATAGTAATTCACTTGTGAAACTTGCTTTTTTTCAGAAATTCATTTTTTTCAGAAATTCAATTGCAATAACCTTTTGATCCTTAACTAATACTCTGGGGGCATAACCTTCCGCGAAAAATAAGCCTTCTGGAAGGGTTGAAATTGGTTCTAATACTCTTTCTATCGATTCTTTCCCCAAAAAAGATTGCTTCTTCTCAGTAACTGAGTAGGAATGATCTCCAACAATTACCATTTCTCTTTCAAAACCTTCTGGAATGTCTTCCTTATCCAATAATTGAATGATTTCTTCCAATTTTTCTTTTGTTGGTGTGGAAGTTGTGGTTGACGGTGCAGAACTGGTAAATAAATGATCATTTTGACCTGTGTATAATGGACCTGCTTGTTCAATTTGATTGTATCGGGATTTTAATTTAGAAATATTACGGGATGATGGGGGTGAATTAGCTGGTTCGCGAAATTCCAATTCTTTTCCTTCTTCACGGATTTCACGTGCAAATCCCTCGCTTGGAATTTCTTCAATTGCTTCTAAAAAGTCTGGATCTTTATTCATATCCGCTTCTTCTAATGAAATTGAGCGATAACTAAGTCCTACTTGTGATCGTATATCTTGTGAGATTCGGGCACCGTTAAATTTAGACCTAACTGAAGCATTTGAGCCAATCCATAAATAAACATTTCTCTTTTTATCATCAACAACAACGTAACATTCATTACTTTCTAGCAATTTCTTTATGGGTGTTTCTTCCTTAATCTCGTGGGCTTCTCCATTTCCCTTGACAATGAAAAGTTGCATTTTATTACACCTTAAAAAATATTAACAGTTGATTCGCTAAAAATCGTTGTATAATTGAAGTTACATTTATAAATTGATAAATATTTTGAGAAATTTTCGAATTTCATTAATCATGTCTGTAGCAGATATTCGATGACCTAATTTTTTATCTGATATTTCTCCTAGTTTGCCATTCATGTAGGCTGAACTTATTGCTGATTCAAATGGATCATTCTTGATTGCCAAAAAACTTCCTGATAAACCTGCTAACACATCACCAGTTCCTCCAACTGTCATGGATGCTGCTCCAGAAGTATTTAGCCTAATTTGTCGATAATTCAGATCTGATCTGTCTGATTTATTTAACTCGAGAAAACTGTTCAAAATTATATCATATTTGCCCTTATATATGTAAATTCCGCCGATTTGATGGAGTTTTGGAGCAATATGTTCCATAAAATTATATATATCCGAAGGGACATCACGAATCTGTGGGGGTAAATATTCTAAAATTCGTTTTAATTCTCTTTGGTGGGGAGTAATGATAGTTGCCGGATTGGTTAATCTAAAGTTGTTATCATGCACCATTTGCGCAAGCACCTTAATTGCATCAGCATCAATTACTGTTGGTATTTTTTGGGCATCCAGCCAACGGATCATTTCTTGACAAAATTGAACAGTCTTTACATCATTTCCCAATCCAGGGCCGATCACCACTGAATCTGCCCATTGTGCTAATTCTTTAGCTTTAACCAGATCAGAAGTCGTAAATATCTCGCTTTTTCCAGATCTTACAATTAAATTAGGAGAAAATGCTCTAATTGTGCCATCAATACTTTTCGGGACGAAAACAATCACTAAATCCAATCCAAATTCGATACCTGCTAAAGCTGCAAATGTAGGTGCACCCGCGTAATTCATCGAGCCTCCTATGATCAACAATTTCCCATACTGTCCTTTATGGGCTACTTTTGGTCTTGGCTTTAATGCATATATAAGATCTCCCTTTCCAACAAACAGTTCCGCTTCCAAAGGAATTCCAATAGAACGAACCGTTTTATTTGAATCGGATGATAATCCCATTTTTTCTCTGTGAAATGTCACGCGGTAATTACAATTGACTGCAATATCTGGAATTTTTCCCGTGTTCGGATCCATTCCTGATGGAATATCTATTGACACAATGGGGATGGAACATTTATTTATCCAATGAATTGTTGAAGTGATGGGTTCTCTAACCTTGCCAGAAATTCCCGTTCCCAACAAAGCATCAACAATTAAACCGCTTTTCATTTTAACAATTTCCTTCAGAAAAGTTTCAACTTGGCTTGAATCTTTAATAATGTTTATTTTAACTGATAATAGTAGGTTATTCAGTATTTTCCAATTTAGTAAAGCTTCTGGCGTTCGTATCTTGTGAGGACTTCCGCATAAATAAACAATTACCTTATATCCCCTAGAGGCGAAATGACGAGCAGCTACAAAACCATCTCCTCCATTGTTTCCTGTTCCACAAAAAATTAATATTGTTTCATCTTTGGAAAGATCAAAATGAGAAATAGTTGCTTCAACAACTTGAATTCCAGCACATTCCATAAGCAAATTCTTTGAAATGCTTAAATCTTCGGAATTATTATCAAATCTACCAATATCTTCAGCAGGAATACTTTGATTTGGGGGGATTGAATTCATAATTACTAAGAATAATGCATTCTCTTTTCTTTAAGATTCCCCTAAAAGATGGCGAAGTAATTTTACCAAAAAAACAAATCAAAAAATTTCAATCTTCACTATATTCGAAGAGTTCACCAAAAGCTTCTCTCTCCTCTTCGGTCATTGATTTTTCTTTTTTAGTTTCCGTAATAACCATCGTTTTTAAGGCGCGTTTCTTTTCCTTTTTATAAAAATTCCGATCTTTAACTATTTTTTTAATTTCTTTACTTTTTTGAACCCCATTTACTTTGTCAATTGGAAAAGATTTTTTACAAACACGACAATAAAGTTCATTAGAATGCTTTTTTGGGTAAAGGAAATTATTACATACTGGACAGAATTTCATCATACTCTAAAGTCAACTTTTTAAAGAGCAGTTTTAATAATGGATTTCTAAATGCAAATGAGTATTTAAAGCTATTCTTTCATAAAATTGGAGATGATATTTCTATGATTTTCATTTCCAAAAAAATTTAAAGCTCAAAAATCAAGTTCAGCTATGACTCTTCCATCATTTCGAAAAAAATATTCTATTGCTGTACATGCACATCGCGGTTATAGTGCAAAATATCCTGAAAATACTCTTCTAGCTTTTAAAAAAGCCATTGAAGCCGGCGCGGATTATATTGAGCTTGATGTTCATGAAAGTTCCGATTCTCATGTAGTCGTTATACATGATAGCTCAACCGGCCGAGTAGCAGATTCTAATTTGGAAATATCCCAATCTACCCTTGAAGAAATCAAGAATCTTAATCTGCCAGAAAACCAGAAAATTCCCACTTTGCGCGAAGTATTTGAGTTATGCCAAGGTAAAATTGGGATTAACATCGAAATTAAACAAGCCGGCATTACTTCACATATTAACGACCTCATTCAAGAATTTAAAATGGAATCTGATGTGATTATTTCTAGCTTTTTACATGAGGAATTAGTGAAATTCAAGAGGATTAATCCGAATTTAATTTACACCACTCTTGAACCGACTGGTGGTAATATTTGGGCATATATGAAGGCACTTTTCCATACTCGCAAATTTCTGAATAATACTGTGGCTGTCGGTGCTCAAGGGACTAATCCTTTCTATAAATACGTTACAAAATCATTTTGTCAAAACGCACATGAATTAAATATTATTGTGAATCCATGGACCATTGATTCTCCCAAAATATGGGCTAAACTTATAAAATCGGGTGTGGATAGCATTATCACCAATGATGCACCTGGCCTATTGGAATATTTAAAGAAGTATCACCCAGAATAACTCATAACTCATAAGATATTTTAGGGAATATTCATAGTTGCTTATCAATGACTAACGGGGAACAAAAATACTATTCTGCTGAAGAATTGGCTGAAAAATGGGAAAATAACCAAGTTGCACTACCGAAAATTCCTTTTTTTTTGATTAATCTTTATCAATTTATCATGCCCCTTGTTGTGGTTCTTTTTTTCATTGCCCTTGTCATCTGGATTTATGATTATTTCCAAATATACATGTGGATTCAAATTTTACTGGGACCAATAGTTTTTATGTGCTCATTTTTCCTCTTGATTTGGTCAATGTCTAAGTTTTGCCGATTGTTGAATGCTTATTACGATAAAAAAAGCCCCCCGAGGGAAGGGCTTTATTCGCGTGAATTCGATCATAAAAATGTGGTCGACCCTGCAGTGCATTACTACCATTTACGGGGTTTTATGTATAAATGGCCTGTTTGGGTCTCAAAAAAGTCAATGTTTCCTTGGATGGTAAATTTTGTTCTTCGAGATATGGCTGGAAACCAAATTCACAAGAATTTTTATTATGGTGATGCATATGTGTGCTTAGAATTTTCAGATTTAGGAGATGGGGCAGCTGTAGAAAATGGTGCAGTGATCTCGAGTCATGTTGTTGATAGTATTTTTGGAAATCTGACAGTAAAAAAGGTCACCTTGGAAAAGAATGCCGTTCTCAACACTACAGCGGTAATGGCTCCAGGCACTACTATAGAACAAAATACTGCAGTAGGTCCACGGTCTTTTTTGCCCAAAAACTGGAAGATCACCTCTGAAAAATCCGAATTTACTTATGGTATTCCCGCAAAGTATTCGGATTATAGAAATTTCTTTGACCTTCTACCAGAAAGATTTCAGAAGCAATGGGAAAAAAAGAAATTAGAAATGGAAGGAAAATTGAAAAATTAAATTTTCTCTATGCGTACGCGTAAACCCCATATGCATGGGGGTTTAACGTAAATGTGGAGCTAAGCGCTTTAGTAAATGATTTTTTATTGATTCCTTTAAATTTTTCTCCTCTGGGCTCAAGATTCGTTTACCTTCCAAAATATCTTCAATAATTGTTTGATCGATAATTTCTTCAGGAGTCATTTCTTCATAAATAGAAAAAGCTTGAACTTTTTCAAGATCTTGCTCTAAATCTCTTGAAGCAATAACATTAACGCCTGTTTCTAAGATATTTTCTATTAAAACTTGTCCCATCTTTATTGGAGCTTTGCAGTAGTGTTCATTAACTTTCTTTACTGCTTTTAGCAGAACTTCTTTTGGAATTGCTTTTTCACTCCGAACTGGTATTACAGGAAGAACGCCGCCTTCTACTCTCATAGTTGTTATAAGCATACGGACAGGATGCAAGTATTCCGACTTTCCATATTCTAGTCCTCTATTACACTTATTACCGGTTACATGAACTTTTCCTTCTTTATCTTTCCATACAGAAAGCCTGCATGAGTTGGGACAGATGACGCAAACAATTTCTCGTTCATCAATTCGAGTTTCAACCGATTGTTGCATATTATTTTTCCTCCATAAGTTCTTTTTCTATTATATTCACCGTTTGATCTTTTTCCACCACGTTAATTTGAATTTCATCTTCAATTAATTCCAATTTTAATTTAGGCGTTAAATGAATCATTTCAGATGGTAGAACAAATCTGTGCCGTTTGGTATAGATTTCTTTACCATTTGAGGTTAAAATCGTGCGAATGTTTGATCTTGGGTTTTTAACTCGAAAAGATATGGTGATATTACTAATTTCATCACGATATTCAATCCGTTCGGGTTTTACATAGCCGACATTTTCTCCCGGAACGACACAAATCGGTTTTTTAAGTTTTTTTCTTCCGGGAAATTTATCCAATGCGAATAATCCGGCATTTTTACCTACAAATTGTGCTTCTTCAGTAACCCAATCTACTAAATCATGAACTTGGAGAACATTCCCGCAAGCAAAAATTCCTGGGATTGTAGTTTGCAAGAATTCATCAATTTCTGGTCCTCCATTAGAAGATATTACAGCACCCGCTTGTGACGTCAATTCATTTTCAGGTATCAATCCAACACTGAATAAAATAGTATCACAATCATAGTATTTTTCTGTACCCGGAATTGGGCGCCATTTTTCATCAATTTGGGCGATAGTAACTCCTTCAACCCGTTCTTTACCTCTGATATCAATGATGGTATGGCGTAGATAAAGGGGAATGTTGTAATCATCTAAACACTGGACGCGATTTCGAACTAAACCGCTGGGATAAGGCAAAACTTCTGCTACCGCCAGTACTTTCATTCCTTCAAGCGTACATCTACGGGCCATAATCATTCCTATATCACCACTTCCCAATATCACTACTCTATTTCCGGGCAAATATCCTTCCATGTTGATGAATCTTTGGGCTTGTCCCGCAGGATAAATACCGGCTGGGCGCATACCAGGGATATTTATGGCTCCCCGGGTCCTTTCTCTGCATCCCATGGCTAATATAATTGATTTTGCTTTTAGATGGATGAGACCCCGTTTTGGGTTGATCACTGTGAGAAATCGGGTAGGGGTAATATTAATGACCATCGTTCTAAGCCATACATCTATATTGCTCTTTTTGATCTCATTAATAAACCTCTGGGCATATTCTGGACCAGTTAATTCTTCCTTAAAATGTTTCAAGCCGAATCCGTTATGGATGCATTGTTGTAGAATTCCACCTAATTCGTTATCTCTCTCAATAATTATGACATTCGCACCAATTTTATTCGCTTCTAAAGCTGCAGCCATTCCGGCTGGACCTCCGCCTACAACAGCCACATCAATTTCAATTTCTTGAATATTATCACTCATTTTATAATCGCTCTCCTTGAAATACTTCAGAACAGAGATTTTTTGTGCGTTTGTAAACAATATGTGAATTCTTTCCCATTTTAGTTACTTGTTCATAGATTTTCCCTTGTTCGCGGGAAATTATTTTCATTATTTTTGGCAAACAAAATCCACCTTGACAGCGCCCCATTCCAGGACGTAATCTACGTTTTATCATATCTGTATTGGTTATGGGAATCAATCCATGACATGCTTCAACAATCTCTGCTTCAGTAACCAACTCACAACGGCAAATAATGTTTCCCCATTGAGGATTTTCACGAATTTTTTGAGCTAACTCTGATTCCGAAAGATCAGAATAGCGTAATTGTCTCTTTCGTGTGGGGAGGTAATTTCTTTTTTCTATAAATTTGTAATCACACTCATTTTTCAATATTTCTTCAACATATTCGGCAATTGCAAGACTTGAAGTTAATCCTGGCGAATCAATTCCTGCGACATTGATAAAATGAGGTAACTTAGATAATTGGATAATAAAATCATGCACGAGAGTCGAAGCTCGAAGTCCCGCAAAATTTGTGATATGTTTTCGAAACGGCAGCTGTTTTACTAATTTCAAACCACCTTGTAGAATTTCATTTAAACCTTGAGTTGTGGTATTTATACCTTCTTTGGAATCGATTTCATTAGCATTTGGTCCCACGAAAAAGTTTTGATGCATGGTAGGTGAAACTACTATTCCTTTAGAAACTACATTTGGAGTGGGGAATATTATTTTCTGTAAAGGCATAGAATTTTTGTCAAACATAATATATTCGCCGCGTCTGGGAAAGATGTTAAACGAGTCATCTCCGATCATTTTTGCTATGGTATCTGCGTATAGTCCTGCAGCATTTATAACCGTTCTGGCTTGAATTACATCTCCTTTTACGGAATTAATTTGATAGATTTGCTTCTCTCTTTTAATATAGGCCACTTCAAATCCCAAATACACCTGTAAACCATTCATGATACTATGTTCTACCAAGCCAATGGTTAGTTCCCATGGAGTAATTATCCCTGCTTTGGGGAAATGTAAAACTGCAATAACGCTATCATTCAATTGTGGCTCTAATTCATGAATTTTCTGTGGATCTTGGATGAGTTGAACTTGTACTCCCCGATCTTGGCTTTCTTTTAATTCTCCTTCTAAAGTCTTCAATTCTTTTTCGTTTGTAGCACAGAAAATTGCTCCAATCCTCTTAAAATCGACATCAATTTTGGGACAAATTTCATCAAATAAAGTGTTACTTCGCAAACTTAATTTTTCCTTCAGCGAGCCTTTTGTAGTGAAGTAACCTTGATGTATTATTCCAGAATTTGCTTTCGAGGTTCCCATCGCAACATCTTCTTCTTTTTCAATAAGTGCTATGGAAAGTTGGTACTTGGATAGACGCTGGGCAATTGCTCCACCAACGACGCCCCCACCAATAATTGCAATATCATAAGGTTGTTTAGTCATCATTACTTCCTTCAATCAATCATATGTTCGAATATTAAAAATTTTTTGTATAAAGTCTTAGATAAAATAGTGGATTTCGAATTTCTAAAAGTAAATTGAAAAATGTGAAAAAAAAACCCCAGATTTGAACTATAAAAATCCTTTTAAAATGAGAATGGAGCCAGTATTAAAGAAAACAAGACCCCCAATTTCAAGTATAGCGCCCAATATTCCTTGAACCCCTCCAACTAATGTCAAAAAGGTTCCTAATACTGTGAAACTCATTCCAATTGTAAAAAATGTTATACTTCTTTTTTGTTTTTCCTCTGATTTTGCTCTTAAAGTGATAAATTTTACGAGTACATACAACATCAGTAAAATTCGGTATCCAAAAACGAAAATAAACCATCCTCTCGGAGTTATGGTATCAACTTGGCCTGCTGCATATTTATCATAATCCAGTGTTGGCACCCAAATCAGGTATCCAAAGGTTGATAAAATGAAGGTTAATATGGGAATACTTACATATTTCAAGCGGAGGATGCGTTTTTCGGAAAATTCTATAATTAATTCCGTGAATAATAACCAAGACATAGCGATGTTGAACATTACTTGCGCAGTGATCATTATCCCGATAACAAAGCTTGCGTTATTTAGGATTAAATGATAAATGGTATAGAAGAAAAATCCAAAAGCTGCTGAGATGAAAAACGCTGCAAATGATCGGTTGAGCCAATAATCTGGATTTTTTTTAATCTCTATATAGCCGCAAAATATCCCTATAATAACAGTAATCGCCGAAATGATAATTTTCAGTAAACTTATGGTATCCATAAAAATATCACACTTTTTTAACTTAAAGAACTTCTGATTTTTGATTTTCTCAGAAATCAAAAAAAGAAATTTGCCATAGGTTCAAAAAAGGATAAATCTTTTTCTCATTATGGAAAAAATCTCGAAAGAAGAACTAATTGCAAAATCACACGAACCTGCTAAAAATGCAATGAAAATGCACCCCTTTTATCATGGTAAAATCCAGGTAATACCACGATGTCGGGTGGAAAATTATGATGATTTCGGTATTTGGTACAGCCCTGGTGTGGCCGCACCTTGTCTGGACATAAAAAATAACCCAGAACATGTTTACAAACATACAAGTAAATGGAATTACGTTGCAGTCGTTTCGGACGGTACACGGGTCCTAGGTTTAGGAGACATTGGTCCAGAAGCAGGTTTACCTGTTATGGAAGGTAAAGCTCTACTATTTAAATATCTAGGGGGAGTGGATGCATTTCCTATGTGTGTTGGCCCTAATATGTCTGCAGAAGATATCATTCAGCTAGTTAAATGGATTCAACCCACTTTTGGAGGTATTAATCTTGAAGATATCTCGAAACCAAAATGTTTCAAGGTATTGGATACGCTAAGAAAAGATCCAGAAGTTAAAATTCCCGTTTGGCATGATGATCAGCAAGGAACGGCGTGCGTGACAGTAGCTGGAATGTTAAATGCCATCAAGCTCGTTAATAAAAAGAAAAGTGACGTGCGAATTGTCTTCAATGGTGTTGGCGCCAGCAATTTTGCCATTCAGAGATTGTTGAAAGCTGCAGGTTTTGAGACTAAAAAGGCAGTATTTGTAGATTCTCGAGGTATACTCTATAAAGACAGGCTAGATTTGGTTGATCCGGAAAATTATAAATATGAAATTGCCCAAAACAGCAATCCCGAACAAATTCAAGGCACTCTCAAGGAAGCATTGGATGGTGCAGATGTTCTGATTTCCCTCTCCCGACCTGGACCTGATATTGTCAAAAAGGAATGGATTACTAAAATGGCCACCGATCCTATCGTTTTTGCTTGTGCTAACCCTGTTCCTGAAATATTTCCTTGGGAAGCCAAGGAAGCGGGAGCAGTTGTAGTAGCTACCGGTCGTAGCGACTTTCCTAACCAAGTCAACAATTCGATTGGATTTCCCGGTATTTTCCGTGGAACATTAGATGTGAGAGCTACTACGATATCGGACGAGATGTGTATTGCTGCGGCTGAAGAACTGGCTTTATTTGCCGAAGAGAAGGGGCTTTCTCCGGATTTTATAGTCCCTACTATGAACGATCAAGAAGTTTTTATTAGAGAGGCTGTGGCGGTTGGACAGATGGCTCAACGGCAGAATTTGGCTCGGATTTCTTTAAGCAAAGAGGAAGCCTGTGAGGTTGCCCAAAAATATATTCAAGAATCTCATGATATGACAAAATTACTAATGAGTAAAGGGTTTATACCAACGTATCATATTAACACAGACTAAAATTTTTTTCTTCTTTTCCCATAGTTGATTTACTCCGCCACAGTCATCCCCCTTTACCCAAATTCCGACCTTATGCCTCGCTATTTCATGCTCAATCAATTACTATCACAAATCATGGTTCCGTTAGGAACCACCATTACGTTATAACGTTAGTTCGACCCTCAACAAACAT
>CAYRPF010000004.1:33543-85463 GCA_964426185.1 uncultured archaeon
ACTCTTTTAAAAGATTGCATTTGCTTTTTGCAAATTCTTCTTTCTTGATTTTATTCGTAATTTTCTTAAAAGATTTCTAAAAGATTGAACTTAAATTTAAATTGATCATTATTTAACTTGGAGTATAAATACGTGCTAAAGCTATAAAGGAAATTTTTACTTAATATTAGTATTAAACAAATTTGTAGATTTTATTTAATCAAATTGAGCGAATCTAGATGAATAATACCGATCATGAAATTGGCATAGCTTTAAGTCATTACCATCAAAAATTAGGGCCTCAATTCGTTGTTATTGCCTTTGATTTTACAAAATTTGATAACGTCGCTCAATACAATATACTTCAAGACAGTATTTCCACTCGTTCGAATGATTTGGCATTATTTCTTTCCACTAAAGATTATATTCACTATATAATTCGAATTAAGAAAATCAAAATTCTTGATTCACAAGCTCGAGGAGGAGTGCAGAGATACGCCTTAGTTTTCCTGTTACCAAATGATATTCATTTGAATCATTCTTATTTTGATGAAATCTATAAAGATATTCAGCAGAAATTGAATCAAGGAAAAAGTGTTAGACAAACCATCCAATCTTGGCATCAAAGGATTAATGAACAATTTGGATTTATTAGAGATAGTGAAAAAGTTGAAATTGTTAAAAGATTTGGAACAACACGCCGTTCCACTCAGTATGATTTGTTATAATTACTTTCTGGCTCATGAATTAGAAATTTAATATCGCATTTTTCATTATTTTTACTAAGAATAAATAGAAGACTCTTTTTTAGAAGACTCTTTTTTATTTTTATGGAACACGAAAATTATGTAAATATCTCATTAGAAAAGTTGTGGCAACTTGAATATGACTGCTTTTTGGGAATGGGCGTTCCCGAAGAAGATGCCCGAATTTGCGCTGATGTTCTGTTTGAAGCGGATAAGCGCGGTATTGATTCTCATGGTGTGGGCAGATTATTTATGTATTATGCCCGAATTCGCCGAAAACAACAAACCCCAGTTACAAAAATTACTGTTGAAAGAGATAGTGGGGCTATTGCACGATTAAACGCACATAACGGGATGGGTCAACCTGTTTCTCATAAAGCTATGCAAATGGCAATTGATAAAGCAAAAAAGTTTGGAATTGGCATGGTTACTGTAGGAGAATCAAATCATTATGGCATTGCGGGTTATTATTCGTTAATGGCTTCAAAACAAGGATGTATTGGGATTAGTGGTACCAATGCCCGACCTTCAATTGCGCCGACATGGAGTGTAGAGCCTATGCTTGGAACAAATCCTCTTACCATTGCTTTTCCCACAGATTATGAACCCACAGGAGATCATTGGTTTGCCGATCACGCAACCTCAATTACTCAACGCGGGAAAATTGAATGGTATGCCCGCCTTCACAAACCTGCAGTTAAAGGATGGGTTATTAATTCAAAAGGAGAAAATCCTACCGATTCTGAACAAATTCTACGAGATATGATTGAAAAAAAAGCCGCATTAACTCCATTGGGAGGATCGGGGGAAGAATTAGGGGGATATAAAGGGTATAATTATGCTACTTTTGTCGAAGTTATGTCAGCTGCTCTTTCTTCTGCTAATTTTCTTCAAAATTGCCTAGGATTTCACATGGAAGATGGGAAGAAGGTTTTCGTGCCTTATCGATTAGGCCATTTCTTTATTGCAATTGATATTGAACATTTTGAAGATTTAGAGAAGTTTAAGAAAACTACCGGAGAAATTCTCCGCAAATGTGCTAATGCAAAATTACAACCAGGTGCAGAACATATATATGTAGCTGGAGAAAAGGAATATACCACCGAGATGGATAGAATTAATTCGGGAGTACCTTTATCAAAAGCGACTCAACTTCAAATTTTGCAGATGATTGAAGAATTGCAGTTAAATAAAGATCATTATGGGGTCAAATGGGCCGTAAAATATGAAGGCTCCGTTGATTCTCAAGGATGGTGAAATTGAAAATATCTTTTTTTTTGGAATTATTCCAAAAATTTTTTCCAATTTTTCTCAAAATAATAGATTAACTACAAAAAAGCTATTTATTAAACTATGATTTTTCTCTGATCGTTTTTATCCGAAATTTCCGGGAGAAACGGGGAAAAAGCAATTTTTTAATGCCTAAAAATATATATAGACAAATTACTATTTGTTAGTATACAACTAAAACTCGTTTCATGCAGCTTTGGAACTAAAACAAATGTGAAGGGTAAAAGAGGGGTTAAATAAATGGAAATTCTTGAGATTCCAACTAAAAATAAAAAAATTGATGTCCATCAAGGAGATCTGGAATTTGAACTAAAACCAGATCAAACAAATTTTCCTTTTAAAATTATTAATATTGTTGTTTTGGCTAAAATGAAATTCGCAGATGCCGAAACTAAAATTGATTTTGATCAGCTGGAGAAAAATATTGAAGTGAAAAGATTGAATCGCTTTCCTTGTGTCTTGTTTAAAATTGACAATATCTCAATAATTCTTTTTAAAAATGGAAAAGCCATTATCACAGGACTTAAAAAACACGAGCAGATTAACCGAATTGCTAAAAAAATGGAAAAATTACTTCGTAATCAAGGCAAGCTTCAATTTGAGAGTTTATCAACTGAAATTCAAAATTTAGTGATTATGTCACGTTTAGGCAAAATTGTGAATTTAGAATTAGCTTGCCTTACGCTTACTAACTGTTTATATGAACCCGAGCAATTTCCTGCCGCAATTGTTAAGACACCTCATGGAGGGACCTTCTTAATCTTTTCAAATAGTAAAATTATTGGATTGGGTATGAGATCCATGGATATGGTTCGGAAATCCTTGAAATTTCTGATTAATGAGATTTTTGAAAACGATCTTTTCATTAACTTAAATGTGGAAGAACCTTTGGAAGATCCATTCGATGATGATTTCTTTTTTTAAATGTGTTATATTATTGATGGATGAAAAAGAATGCAAATTGATAATAAACCCATCAAAAGTTCTATTGGAGAAATTCAAAATCTTATTAATGATTTTTTAACTAGTTTAAGAAATATAACCGTTCCTTCCCGTGAAGAGGTAATTTTACAAGAATATCGTAAAAAGATTGAAATTACTGCTCCTTGGGTGTCAGAATTAAATTTCATTCCCGCTCAAAAATTAGATGGACTTGCATCATTAACAACATCTGATGGAAAAAAACTCAAACGAGATGAATTATTAGAGCAAATTTCAAATAATCCTGCTGAAAAAACACGTATTATTAATGAATTTTTAAGCTTATTTCCCGATATTAGTGTTTCAGACCGAACGGTTTTGCTGAATTTTATGAAAGAACTTCCTCCTCAACAATTAGAGGTCGAATTTCAAAAAATTTGTGAATTGTTTAGTACTGAGTAGAATTAGAGTGATTTTAATTACTTTGAATCAATTTCCCCAAATAATTTAATACTTAAAGCTATAGCATATATATTAGAAATGGATTTTAATACTGCATTAGAAAAATTAAGTAATATTTATCGAAAAGTTGACCAAGCGCAAAATATAAAGCCTGGATTTGGGGATTTTTATCTAAAGTATCCCGCAAAGGTAGGCTACGGATTTCTCTATATTTTGATGAGTCCGCCACAACGTCGATATAAAGGGAAAAAAAAGGATTTAGATAAACTTTTGAATAAAAGTGCAAAATCCAATCGTGTTATTCTTCCGAAAGACTTTGACGAAATTGTTTATTATCTTTATCAGAATTTTTCAAATTTGGTTAAATCTCGCAATCAAATTCTTAATAAACTTGAAGAAATTATCGCTGGTCTTCGGTTGGAACTTCATTTCTTTCATAATTTGAAATTTGCGGTAAAAGATCCCAGTAAAATTGATATGATTGTTTTCGAAAATTCTTCAAAGAGAGAATTTTGGGCTTATGTCAATCTTGTTGGTTTTGAAGAAACTGGATTAGCCCTTGCCCATGAACGCCAAATAGAATTTATTCGGGAAAATTTAAAAAAAGGGATTGACCCCCGTGATCTTCATTCTTTACCACCTTTACGAACAGGTGAAACCAAAGTTGATTTTTCAAAGCAGAAAGCGAATCAAACAGGTAAAAGACCGAAAGAAAGTGAACTCGTTCAAAAATTTCGAGAAAAATTGAAACAGAAAAAAGTTCAAGGTGAAGTTGAAGAAGAACTTGCATTTGAAACAGTTATTGATTTCTCTAAACAAGATCGAGTATCTATTACACCGAATCCAACTGTAAATTCATCTTCAAGATCGGAGTCAAATCAGTTTGAAATAAAAGAAAAGGAAGAAGCTAGCATCGATGAAACAAAAATAGTTAAAGAATCTGGGTATCAGAGAATTGGAACTAAATCAGAAAACCCAGTACTAAACGAACCTATTGTAAATATTAAGCCATACATTGATATTCCTAAACCGTCACCTTTATCAAGCGATTCGATTATAAATTCATCCGACCCAGATTTGAAACAAAATTCTTCTCCTTTAACTATCGAAGAACCTTCTCACAAACCCAATTCACTCCCCCCTCCTTTATCATTAGAAGAAGGCGTTAAATTATCGACTGGTTTCACTCCCAAAGAGTTTCACGAATTACAAGAAGAAAATAAAATACTAAAAATTCAATTAGAACAAGTTACTGATGCTCTTACCAAGAAGATCGAACAAAAAGATAAGGAAATTCAAAGTTTGAATGAAAAACTCAACCAATTAAGTGATCAAAAACAAGTTCTTCTGGAAAAATACGAATCAATTCAACAGAATTATAAAAAATTACAAAGTGATACCACAGAAAAAATGCGAAACTTCCGCGAGAAAGTTCAGAAGATTCAAGATCGAATTCAACCCTTAATTAAGGAAAATCAACAACTTAAAGCAAAATGGGAACATGAAATTCATCAGCAAAAAGTAGGAGATAACATAGAACTTATCAACCAAAACCTTACATTACAAGAAAAAGTAGAGCAATTAACCAATCAAAATGCCCAACTCATCGAAATATTAAAGAAAATTCAACAATCTCACTCTTCTTCATCAGAATCATTTAATAATAAGGAAACTGCCTCCGAATTAAAAGCAGCTCTCCTTTACTCATTACAAGAAAAGCACAAACAATTAAAAAAGCAGCAAGATCAGCAAGAAAAAGGAAAATAGCTCTAATATCTCACATATTATATTATACTATTTTCAAATGATCCTTAATTTTTTGAGTATATTGATTAAGTTCAGTGGACGGTATTTTGGGCGAAAATAAAATTACTTGTTCCAGCCCTAAATCATCAATTACTGAATAAGAAATATTAAAATTGGGCATTTTCAAATTAAACCATTCTAAAGGATGATTGTTCCATTTAGAAATGGCTTCAATTTGTTCTATTAGTGACATCATTTGAGATCTTGGGAATTTTGTCAAATCATAGCTATTGTATTCAAAGAATATTTTATTGGTTTTTAAAAATACCACACCGTAGGAACTCACGTTTTTCATAATTTTTTTTATAACTTGATTAATTTTATGAGCTCTCTCTGAAATTTGGCTTAAAATTTGCTGCATTATGAAAATTAATTCAGGTAAATATGGTTTTATGATACTGGTAAAAAACAAGTCATCTGCTTTATCCTTCAATCGCTCAGAAACAGAATTTTTAAAAATTTCTAAAGCTGAAGGCTCAATCAAATCAATTTTATGACAAAAAACAAATAAATGTGACGTTGATTTATTTTTTACCAGCTTTCGCTGAATTTTTTCCAAATGTATCAAGATGTTTTTAGAATTTGACTCCCAATATGAAGGATCAAAGACATAAATTACTTCATCACATCCATCAAAGGGATCTATATCTGTTTTTGGTTCATCTGCTAAAAATTCTTCAATTTCCTGGCCGGCTAAGTCTGCGATACCGAGATCAAGATCAAAATAATCAAAATTAAAATACATTAACCCATAAGTAGGTTCCAATGGTTTATGTAGTAATTCATCAGGTGAAGCCGATTCAAAAAAGATTTTTTTAATACTTGTTTTACCCACTGCACTTGGTCCAACAAAAAGCATTTTCCTGGAGGACTTTTTAGTAAAAACTTCATAAGCAATCTCTTGAAAATAAGCGGCTCTCTCTGAATAACTGAGTTCAAAGAGTTTTTGTCCGTAACTAAATAATCTTTCCTTATATTGTGGAATTTGGGCGCCTTCATCCTCATGGAATACGGCAATCAGCATAACATAACCCAATTGAGTGAGTTTATCCTTAGGGCAATAGCTAACAATTATTTTATGATTTATCCGAAAATCAATTATCTCTGGTTCCTTTGATTTTGTTAATGAATGAGACATTAAAATTTTGTTAATTTCATTCATGGATAGTGAAACTGCCTTTGGTATTATCTTCCGCATAATAGTTCCTTGGGCAGTGTCCCATTCTGCTAATCCTAAACCAATAGGCATAAGTAATCCCGTTCAATTAATTTTTATTTCTATATCTGAATTACATATTTCTACCACAATGAATTTGCAATGTAGGCAAACATTTCTCTAATATTATCACCTGTTTTGGCTGAAGTTGGAAAAACCTTCATGTTATATCGTGCTTCTAATTCTTTTACAATCTTTTCTGCATTTTCTGGTTCTAAAATATCTGTTTTATTTAATGCAATTAGGAATGGGACATCTTCTCCTGCATGTTTTCGAATATCATCAATCCAAGGTTGAATAAATTCATTGGTAATTCTATTGTAATCTACCACAATGATTACGAAATTACTAAATGAAAGATATTGCGAACGCATGGTCGCAAATGATATCTGCGATGCGAGGTCCCATATCTGAATAATCAACTGATCATCTTTTTCAGATTTCGCAGAAGGTTTAGAAAATGTATGTTCATAAAAATCAACTCCCAAAGTAACTAAATAGGAGTTTGAAAATGTCCCTTTGGTAAATCTAACCACAATAGAGGTTTTTCCGACTCCATCATTTCCAACCAAACAGATTTTCTTTTGAATTCTCATTTTGATATTGATATCTCCTAAACGATGGGTAATAATTCAATTTGAGGATATCCTTTATGAAATGTAGTTTTTATGCAGAATAAGCTTGCATTACGCGGTTTTATAGAGTAAATCATAATTGCGCCGTGTTGTTCAATAATTTTTATATGAGTAGTGGCAATATAGCTTAAATCGGCAGTTAAGTTGTTATATTCTTCTGATACTGAATTCCCAGAGCGCGATGAATTTATAATCCCTAATTCAATTACATTAGAATTACGGATCAATTTTAAGTGCTTATCAAATAACCCAATTGTTTTATTAAAATCAACCATAAATTGCAAGTTATCGTAGGAAATTCCAGCAAAAACCGGTTGAAACTTTGATACACTTGAAAGTTTAGAATAAGTATCAAAGAAAACATCATTAAAATTTTCTTCATCCACTTGACGGATATAAGGACGTATTTCTTTCCTATCAGAAATCTGGTTTTGTAATATTTTCATATATTTACTAATCCGATCCGTGGGTAAATACAAGAAAAGACGTTTTTTATCCAGAAGATCGCTGTTAATTCCATCTGATGCCCTAATAATGGCACCTCGACCATTTTGAATGAATTGACATAAAATTGCGATGAAAATCGAAGAAACTGAAGAAATAGGTACATTTGATTCGACTTCCAAAAGATTAAAAGTACCTGGGCGCAAACCACCTCCGTAAATCTCATCAAGTGACTCGTTTCCAGTAGAAAACAAATCATCTTTATCTTGTACAGGTTGATATTGCGAGATATTTACGAATTTTTCCTTTGAATATGGAGGTAAATACTGAAATTTGTTATGGTATAATGTAAAGGCATATTGTTTCTGTTTACGCTCTACGGCCCGAATTTTATTGATTTCAATGGTTCGAAAGGTTCGGCCGGCTATTTCCCCATCCCGAAGGGTTAAAATTCCATCTACAATATAATCTAAAAATCCGTGTGTATCTGATTCTGCGATAAGGATTAATTTTGAATTACTTTGCCGAATAAATTCAGTAAACAATGTTTCAACTTGGTCGTTTTGATTTCTTCCAGGACCAATAATTGCATCCCATGAATCTATTACTATGATAGGATGTTCATATTGCGCCACTTTTTCATAGATTATTTTTAAGAATTCGGGAATAGTCTGAAATCGAATCGTTTGCATCAAATGTTCTTTCATTTGACTTCCTTCGGGATCTTGGGCCGGTGGGATATAAGTTCGAGTGGCATCTAGAATATTTTCAGGTGCCAATTTACCTTTTAACCAAGGAAATTGTGAATACAGTGAAGAAGGAGCGACTCGAGTGCTGAGATAAACTGGAGTGTATTCAGTGAAAAATGCAAGTAGAGACATCGCAAAAGTTGTTTTACCCACACCTGCTTGTCCTTTTAACAATAAGTTATATCCCGTATCTTCCAATTTAAAAGCATTTACGATTTCAGGGGGGATTGAAATTTCATCTTTAATATGTTGTTTCATTTTTCTACTCATTATCTAAATCACTCAACAATTACCTCACTAATTATCTCAGTAATGATTATAAATTCTCATTGAACCCTATAAAATTTTGTGCATTTTCAAAGGAAAATTCCAATGCTTAACCATTCTCTTATCGCCAAAGTAAAAATTTAATTCATCACTTTCATTTATTTACGCATGAATTCGAACGAGATCTCGTCCGACTATAAATTTGATTTATCACCCATATTCCGCCCAAAATCGACTGTTATTGTAGGATTATCTTCACGAAATCCAGATCATCCAGGAAATGCCATGTTCTCCAAGAATCTTATGGAAATGGAGACAAAAACTTATGGAATCACTCCGCGGGCAGATGAAGTTGATGGTCATAAAGTATATAGAAAGCTAGATCAACTTCCTGAAGTCCCTGAATTGGCTGTGGTAGCAGTAAGCGCGCAACATACGTTCCCTGTTATTCAAGATTTAGCTGAATTTGGCGTGAAAGGGGCAGTGATTATTGGAGGTGGATTCGCAGAAACGGGAAAGGAAGGTAAAAAGAAACAAGCTGAATTGGTTAAATATTGTGTCGATCATAACCTTCCCTTTATCGGACCTAATTGTATCGGAGTTTACAGCCCTCCCATTGTGGATACATTTTTTCTGCCCTCAGAAAGGTTGGTAAAACCTCGTCAAGGAAACGTAGCTGTGATAAGTCAAAGTGGAGGTGTGTTAATTGATCAATTTTTTATTAATTGTAAAGAACGTGATATCGGTATTAGCACCGCTGTTTCCATTGGGAATAAAGCTATGGTAAACGAGGCTATGCTTCTTAATTATTTTGAAAAGGATCCTAATACTGATGTTATTGCTTTTTATTTAGAAGGTTTTCATCCCGGCGATGGGCGAAAATTTGTGGAAAAAGCGCGCCTATCCCGCAAAGACATAGTGGTTTATTCTGGAGGGGTTTCACAAGCTGGGAAAATAGCTGCAGGTTCTCACACTGGGTCGTTGGCGGCAGATGGTGCCATTATGAAAGGTGCATACAAACAATTCAGCATAATCAATCCTTCTACCGAGCAAGAATTGACAAATGCTTTAAAAACCTACTCCATGCTTGCTAATCCTTTCCGGAAATATTCTACAATGTCTATTCATAGGGATAAAATTGCTGTTCTTTCTGTTTCTGGAGGTCACGGTGTTATTTGTGCTGATATAATGGACAAACATGGCTTATCTTTAACAAAATTCACCGAAAAGCAGAAAGAAGACTTAGAATTTCTACTTAATCCAGTGGCTTCTCGAATTGCCGGATTGAACAATCCTATAGATATTACTGGTTCAGGAACCGATGAAGATATCGTAAATATTTTGGAATATCTGCTAAATGCACCAAATGTCGAAATGATATTCACTTTACTAGTTCCACAAGTCCCGCAATTAACCATGAAATTGGGACGCGCAATCATGCAAATAGGAAACAAATACAGGAAGCCAATTATTGCTTATGTTCCGTGGACTCCTAAGTATGATTTGATTCGCGATGCTTTGGAAGCACATTATATTCCTTGTGGTCATACAATTCAAGAGACAGTTGAGATGGGGACTGCTTTAATTCTCAAAGGTGAGGGTGGAATCCGTAAAAAAATGAGTTAATTTTCAAAATAATAATGTATTTTTTCTTCTTAATCTTTAAATTCTTCTCATGAACTTGTTGAAGAAGAAATCCAAAAGATTTTAGGAAAGGTAAAACATATTTCTTATAGTAGGGAGAGAGAGAAGATTTCATGGTTAAAAAGATTGTATTTGTAGGACCCAGTGCTGCAGGTAAAACTACCTTGCAAAAATGGCTTTTTGAAGGGGAAAGCATTTTTAAACTGCTCGAAAATCCATTAGCGCCTACATTGAGCTTTGAACATCAATTATATCATATGATTAACGATTTGGGTGTTTTTGATCTCGCGGGGCAAGAGTTTGATGATTGGTTTGGTGATCATCAAGATATTTTTGATGAAAGCGATTTGATAATCAATGTTCTTGATGCCCGCAGCGCTTCTAAAATAATTGTCGATTATATCGAAAAAGCAATGGAACTGCAAACTTCTCGCACTATTGATGCAAAAATTTTTTTTCTCATCCATAAAATTGATTTAATCGATACCATCCAGCAGGTAAAAATTGCCAAATCTATTGATCTTTTAAAAAATCGTATGAATAACTTAAAAAACCAAACCTTCTTTTGGTATTTCACTTCAATCAAACCTTCATATTTAGTATCAACAGTTGATGCATTTACAGAAATCTTTAAAATTTCGGGTTTAGATGAAGTCGCGAAATTAGACACCAAAGTTATCCAGTTGAATACTGAACTGTTCTCTCAATTAAATAAAATGAAGGATATTTCGCTGAATGATTTATCTGCAAGATTCGGAAAATATTATGCAAAGGTTATAATCTTAATTGAATCTTATTTGGAAGCTGGTTTATTAACACAGACAGTTGATGAAGATGGATCTCGAAGGATCCAAATAACTGATCGAGGCATCTCATATTATAATCGAATAATAATAAGTATTGAGAAATTGTTTCCAGAAGAAACCAAACAAATAAAATTATCACATTCTCTTGAAATGCGCCAAATGGCAAAGTATTGGATTTACGGAATAATGATTAGCGATTCAAGTGGAAAAACACTTCTAATATGCGAAACTGAAAGAAATTCTTTAATTGATATATTAAATCGTGCGGGTAACCCCCAATTTGATTTGGAATTAATTCCGATGTTTTTGAATGCCATGTCGAAATTTGCCGAGGAGATTAATGTTCAAGAATTGACAAGTTTCAAAGTACAGGGTGTCAATTTACAAATGTCTTCGATCACAAAAGGTGATATTACTTTTACTCTCTTTTCTAATCCCAAATTTAGAATTGATTTGATCAGAACTGAAATAGGTGCTATGTTTAATGACTTTTTAGAAGATAACGCTCAAGCTATATTAGAATTTAGCAAAACAGGAAATGCAACGAAATTTCAAGATTATAATGCGGTTCTTTTACAAAAAGTTGATGGTATAATCAAGACTTACTTAGATATTGAGAATGAAATTGCGGCTTTCAGCATTGATGAAGCGAAACGTCTTTACAAAGAATTAAATCAAGTAGAAGAAGAAAAATTGTCGATAGAAGATCAACTTAAGGTCAAATCCCTTAAAGTTAAGTTGTTAGAGACAATTCTTTCTGAAAACGCCAAAGAATTTCTTTCAATTGAAAATGATATTCGAGCATACATCTAAAAGTTCTGATAGAATAGAAAGAATGATTTTTTATGGAAGTTCAGCTTTTTTTCATTTGAATTTTTAAATAATTATGATAAGGGAGATCATATGGTTCTAAAACGTCCAACACAAAATTTAACCGTTTCTTCACAAATGGAATCTAAATATAAAATTGTCGTAGAAGGAATTCATAAAACCTACTTGCTTGGCGCTACAGCAGTTCCTGCTCTTAGAGGTGTTGACTTAAAAATAAAACCAGGAGAATTTGTTGGGCTCATGGGACCTTCTGGATGTGGAAAAACTACACTATTGAATTTAATAGGTGGTCTGGATTATCCTACACGCGGAAAAATTTATTTAGATAATCAAGACATGTCCCGTTTGGACGAAAACCAGCTGGCTGATTTACGTCGTGATAAAATCGGATATGTTTTTCAATTTTATAATTTATTACCTCTACTTACCGCTCTTGAAAATGTGATGATTCCCCTTCATTTTCAAGGCAAACTCTCGAAACGAGCCCGGAAGCGAAAAGCAATGGAGTTATTGAAATTGGTTAAATTGGACGATAGGGCCAATCATACTCCTTCCGAGCTATCTGGTGGTGAACAACAGCGAGTTGCCATTGCCAGAGCATTTGCCAATGATCCGAGTATTGTTCTCTTAGATGAGCCAACTGGAGATTTGGATTCAAAAACTGGAATCGAGATTCTAAATTTATTAAGAGATTTGAATCGCAAAGGGGCCACTTTTATTGCTGCTACTCATGATGCAGCTGTTTCGGAATATTGTTCCCGTGTAGTTCATTTACGAGATGGTAAAATCGTAACGGGATTAGAAATATCAGGGTTGAAAGAAACTCCAGAAATGAGAGAAGCGCGACTTAAAGTGCAAGAACAATATAAAGAAATGTGTGAACGGGAAATTTTATCTATAATTAGAGAGCAAATTAAATTACAGAGATACGAGATAAGATCATCCTATCTAAAAGAACAAATTGATGAAGAAATTCTGGCCAACCTTCCCCTGCATTTTGATGATTTGATTCAAGAATTGGTTCAACGTGGAGAAATCGAAGGTGAATTTAAAAGCGGGGTTATTTATTTAATAAATTGTTAAATACAGGTTGAGGATGGAGTAAACTTAATGAATTCATTTCTGTGGAGTTATGCTATTAAGGATTTATTTCGGCAGAAAACCCGGACAATTTTTGGAATTTTAGGCATAACTGTTAGCTTATTTCTATTAACCTCTGTATCAATCATAACGGACAGCGTTTCTTATAATTTTATTGATTTTTTAACTTTAGATGCTGGATTTCAAGATATGACTCTCTCACGCCGTCCAGTATCTACAAACGATGTTAATTTTACGGGATATTTCGATTTTATCGATGTTACTCCAGAAATTCGCTCTGCTGCCCCTGAAATTGGAAATATTGTCCCACGTGGTTATTTTCGCGGTGAATTACTTGATTCACAAAATACATCTAAATCGACTGGATCAAAATTATGGGTTTGTGCCTTAAATTTTACTTTAGAAGAAGATATACAATTTGGAAAATTTAAAAATGTTGATGAAAACATAACTCTACATGAAGGTTTACCTGAAAGTTCTGCTTTAATTTCAGCAAATTACGCGACTGAGCATCAAGTTAAAACGGGTGATAAAATTTATATTTTTGTCCGACCATTAAATGCTACCGTTAATTTTACAATTAGTAGTACCTATCAACAAAACCTCAAATTTCCCATTGATAAAGATCCAGAATTAATCGTAGATCTCTCATGGTGGGGAAAAATCGCTAATTCAGTGGCCAATCATTCAAAATATCCTTCCGATTTTTCATGGAACAATCGGGTTAATCAAATACTTTTAAAGTTGGAAAATTTTGAAGGAGTGTATGATGTTCGTGATGTAGAAGGAACTGAAGCATATATTTCTCAAATAGGTGCCAAGATACTTACACATTTAGGTTTAGAATCTTGGAAGATGGATTATCCTAAATTAGAATTATTGTTTGTGTCAGAATTTCTAACTGTAACCATGAATATTCTCTTTATCACCATTGGAATTATCTCAATGTTGATCTCTGGTATTTTAATTAATGGAATCTTGTCTACATCCGTGGAAGAACGGATTAAAGAATTTGGAATTAATCGTGTGTTAGGTGCTCGAAAATCCTATAATTTGAAGTTAATTTTAATACAAAGTGTATTTATTTCCTTTCTGGGAACCACACTGGGTATAATAATATCGGTTTTGATAATTCGATTTATTGCAATTCCAATTGGAGAAAATTTACTGGCAGAAAATGAGATATATGCATCTATTATCTTTTTTGTGGATCCAACCACTATCTTAATATCATATCTTATAGGTATTGGTATTTCAATGGCGGTTGCAATTTCTCCTGCGTTAAAAGTTTCCCGAATGCGAATAGTTGAAGCTATAAATCCATATCGACATAGCGAAGAAGTATATCATATCACGAAGGAAGGAAATGCTAATATTAAATTGATTGTTATTGGAATTATTTTAGCCGCAAACGCAGGATTTATTTATTTTATACTCCCACGAATAATGATCTCATTTGAATTTGGTATTCTGGCAACAGTTTTGATCATTACCATGATGGTATTTTTAATTGGGGTTTCTATTATGGCGATAGGATTTATGCCATTTTTAAACCGTATTTTAATCAAAGTTTTAGAACCTTTTAATCAGAAGCTCATGAATATCGTAAAAATTACAATTCATCGTTATCAAAGAAGAAACTTATCCACGAGCATCATGTTTGTGATCTCCTTTTCCTTTATTATTTTTACCACCAGTATGATCCAGATTCAGATCCGCCAGATAGGGGGATTAATAGAATATGAACAAGGCTCAGATATTCTCTTAAGACCTAACACTTATGATTTAAATGCTCCAACTGTTTCAATTACCCACGAGTTAATGAAAATTGAAGGAATTGAGCGTGTTTCTGCAGTTATCGCTAGTGCAAATGACTTAGAAGATATTTATTCGGAGGAGAATAAAGATTTCAAAATTACTTTAGGTGATTACATCAATTTTCAAAATTCAGAAGTTCGTTTATTTGCTGCAGATGATTGCTACATCGATACCGTATATCAAAATTACATTACTTTTACTGAAGGAGACAAAGAAACTGCGTTTACCGCATTATATAACACAACAGAAATATGTATCATAATATCCGCTTCACTGGCTTCAAGCTTGCGAATTCATTTAGGGGATATCGCTCGTTTAACTTTTACTCGTGGAACTGAAGAAGAACCTTTTTTGTGTCGAATTGTTGGAGTTGCAAAAGCTATGCCAGGGATGCAATCTAGATTTGCAGAAAGCGGATTAGGTTCCACATTAAGAGCGGGAGGTGTCTTAATATCTCCTCAACATTATACCAAATGTATGAATATTCCTGGGGAAGACGATGCTTATTTAGATAAAGTTTTTATTAAAGTAAAAACAGGCTATAATTCTATCCAGATTGCTGCTATACTCGAAACTTATTTCCAAGATACTTATGAACTGCGCATAGGTATTACTTCTCAAGGGATTGATGAAGCCGAAGAAGCTTTTATGGTGGTAAAATACCTTTTCTTAGCAATACTTATTGGGACTGTTCTTATTGCTTTATTTGGGTTAATTAGTTCTTCTTATTCTTCAATATTAGAGCGAAAACGCGAGATTGGAATTTTACGAACTTTAGGGCTTTATGGAACTGAAATAGAGCGGATGTTTCTCTTAGAAAATCTAATTTTACTTTTTTCTTCTTCCACTTCGGGAGGTATCATAGGTTTTCTAATGGCAATGGGTCTTAGTGAAAATATGACATTATTTATACAAAGTCCGAGAATGTTGGCTATTCCATGGGATATTATTGCCATTGTTTATTCTATTTCGATTATTGCACTAGTTATTGGTATGCGCTGGCTTATGCGAAAATTACGTAATCAGAATTTGATTGAAATCTTTCGAGAAACATTATAATCATTAGAAAACATTCGAGAGGAGAAAAATGCAAGAAAAAAGAAATCTACTCAGAAATATGGCTAGTTTGATATTAATTTTGGGACTTTCTTCTTCATTCCTCGCAATATCGTTACCTTTAATTGATTTTACTCCAAATAATTCTGATGTTTCAAGTACTTTAGTTTCTTCCCCATTGTTTCCAGATATTACCCCCCATTCTTCAGATATATCAGGGAATGAATTATATGCAGAGCAATTAAAGTTCAATATAGGAGGATCCTTTAACTTAATCCAACAATCGTATTGTACAAACGATACTAATGCTTTAGCTGGTATTGATTTATCCGATCCAGCTTTTTCGGATGCTTCATTTTTCCTATCTTTTTCCAACGGGATTTCACCTGCTATCAATCCTCTACCGATAAATTCCCACAACCCGAATTTTATTGAAACTTCATCAAAATCTCTACGATTACTGCTCTATTTTGAAGGTAGAAAACCATTGAGTACTATTTCAATTCAACACCAAAGAATTTTGGATATTCTAAAAAATCAATTGAAAATCGATTTTTTCCTCTTAAATCAAACTCAATCTGCAGAATATGGATATCTTTACGAGTATTATGGCTTGAATCCCGCATGGCTTCAATATTTTGAAATGACCCTCTCAAATGTTCCGCAAGATGGATATTGGGCTGCTTTGGATTACGATAGAATTCTTTCTGAAACTTATCTCAATTCTCAGTATTTGCAGAGTTCTCTTTTATATCTGAAAAAATATAATTATCTCGCCAACAATATCAATAAAATTCTAAAAAATCCCATAAAAAATGCCTTTGATTTATCTCCTTTAGATAGTAGCACTTCCATCTTTAATATTGCTAGTTTTCAAAGTGAAAATTCACGAAATTCAGATGACTCATCATCATCTCAAGAAACTACCTATATTAATCGTACAAATAATCTTATCTTCTTTTCTCTGCAATATGAAGGAATATCTAATGAGCAAAATGCCGATCAAAAAACTTCTTATCATTTTGATCTATTTAATGCTCTAAATTATAATGGATCTCAAATCAGTATTTCATCGAAATGTTACAACTCATTAGATGGAATTTCTTTAAGTAAATTGGATATTGGGTTAATTTTTGGAGAAGTAACTGAAATTGAACCGGAAATAATGCCTTTTAATAATCAGAGTTTCAGTCAGATCGAAAATCTTCTTTTTTTGGTTGATGAAACGATGGATTTCTCATTTCTCGATGATTATCAATTCAAAATTAAATGGAAAACCCAAGATTCTCTTACTATGCTTTCCACAGTTCCTATAAATTATAGAAATAGTTCAGATATCATAAATTTTCTGGAATTACTGGCAGATTTTCCTATATTGACAACTTTATTAAACAATAGCATCGATTTTGCTGGTAATCTTGGTTATGGTATTTCGGGCAGTTCAGTAGCTCCAATTGAACAATTTCACTTTGACTATATAATATCATCTCAAGAACCTTCTCTTCAAGTACGGAAAATTTTTCAAAATGGTCAGCCAAACAATGTGTTTGATATAGAAAACACCCCAGAAATTAACCTAACCGTTTCAAATGAGAATAATATTACCGTTTGGGGTCAAGAAGTAAATCTTACTGTTCTGGGAATATCAAATGATCCCACTAACCCATTAAGTGTTTTAGGTTTAGATCAGAATATCTTTGAATTGCTTGGATATGATACTAACTTTATTTTAAATGTTTTAGAGACTTTGGGCTATAACATTGAAGATCTTTTTCATAATGATAATCCTCGATTTTTTATGTTAGATTTAAATAATTCTGGAGAATTTGATTCTCTTTATCCTAATCTTTTAGATTTGAATATCAACCGATTTCTTCCTTATAGTCCTGAATTTACTCAAATTCTTATAGATAATTCGGATGCATTCGGTAATATTGCTCTCAATCCTCAAATATGGAACTCCTCTGAAAGTATTTTCAATCCAGAAAATTGGAAATTAGAGCCTGGAGAATCTTTTTCTCTTTCTCTACAGAATGGATTGAATAACATTGATGATAAATTTGCAAGTATACAAAGTTTTGTTGTCTCAGTGGAAGATCCACATTTACCAATCATTGCAATCGGGCATGAATCTAGTGGAACAGCAATTCAAAATACATTTAGTAACGCCGATCATGATTATTGGGATATTAAATCTGAATCTTATGGACAAACCAATCAAATTCAATTATATCTTTTCTTTGATAATCAAACGGAACTTCTACACATATTAAATGATTCGATAGATCTAAATGCCATATTTTTAGATTCTATCTTGAAAAGCAGCGAAGAAAATACCGATTATCAGTTGCAAATTTATAATCATGCGTCACATGATGTAAATGGAGATGGATTTGAAACTTTAGGAACCAGAACCATTGGTGATGAGATGGAATGGATTAATTTCACCTTATCGGATAATAACTACAATTTAAGTGAATATTGGAATATTGATGAAAATGTGAGCATTTTATTTCGAGTTTCGTTTCAGAATGATGTTCCTTTCCATATATTTATTGATTATCTTCAAGTAGAATTTCAAGATCGATTGAACCAGTATATTTTCTTCAACCAATCAAGCGTTCAATATTGTTCTCGCTTTAGTAACAATCAATATTTTAGTTTTTCGAATACTTTACTTGCTAGCACATCTCAAAGTGCAATTATCAATGCTATTAGTCAAATTTCTGTAGTAGACCCGACAAAATCCCTTTATCTTCTCAACATCTCTTTGGTAAATAACGGTCTTTTACCTGCATATAATTTAACTGCTCGAATATTACAGATGGGTTTAATTGCTAATTTATCCAATCATTCTCTAATAGAAATGAATAATCACTCGGTTTTTCAAAGTCATGCGGGGAATTTTACACTTATTGATGGAGTTTTATTGTATAATATAAGCACTTTGGAGTCAGGGGCTTCTATTTCGAATATTTCTCTCCTTTGTTACCTTACTAATAGTTTTTTGACCCCATCTTTAAACGTAACTTGGAAAAACAGAATTTTATATAATGAAACGAATCGACTACAATTATTTATTTCGTATCAAGATTTTATCTCAAAACCTTTGTATTATAATATATCTTCATTAGAATTACCCATTCATCAACTATCTTTTCAATATTTTATTGACCATGATTATCCTTCCTATAATATTAACGATAACATATCTATCTTTGTAAAAATTGACAATCTTAAACCTACATCAGTTTTTGGGGTCAAAATTAAATTTATTTCTCCAAATGAAGGATGGAGATTATTAAATTCTACAAAAATCTTAACTATTTCTGAATTCAAACCATTTGAATCACAATTAGTTAAACTAATTTATCAAAAAACTTCTGTCAGGGGGTATTTAATCCCTTCAGAATTTGAAATTAGTAGTGAAGAAGATTCTTTTTTGCAAGTTCAATTTAATTCCTTGCTCATGATTGGAAATTTTGGCTTGACCATTAAAAAACAAATATCAAATGATGCATTAATTATGGGAGATATTGTCGAAATTTCTCTAGAAATCATTAATACTGGAAATGTTCCACTTGGAAACATCTCTATCAATGATGCGGATAGTTATGTTGCGGATGCATTCCAGTTATATGAAGGCTTAACTCTTTATGATATTGATTTTTTGGGTGTCAATCAGTCATTTAAAATAAGTTATACTTTGCAGTCATTAAGAACAAAGGGTATTTTTTCCATACGGCCCGCAACAACCTTATATTATTTTGGAATCTCCCATGAAATTCAAAGTAACTCCTTTTCTGTTAAAATTCAAGAGCCATACGGGCTGATAATTTTAAAAATCCTAGGTCCGATCTTCATCGGTGCTGCAGCGTTAGTAATGATTTATAAATATAAGCTTAGATATTCACGAGAAGATTTTGAATATCAGCGCAGGGAAAAACTCTTATTTGGCAAATCTCTCCGGGAAACTTCCTGGCATCGAAGAAATTTAACTGAATTTTTAAACGAACAAAATATCGGAGGGGAAGATTTACATGAATAATATATCTCTACGACAGAAAAATAACTTTTTTTTCTTAATTATTCTTGTTGTTTCATCGAGTTTTTTCTTTATACCCTCCATAAGCAATTCTGAGATTTCAAATAATGATAATGCTCTAAAAAAGGCTGAATCTCCTGCAATCCGCTCTTTGAAGAGCCAATCAAGTATATTGAATTCATTTGATAACATAACTCATCGTTATATTTTTATCTATTCTAATATGCTTAGTGAGACTGAAAATAGTTCTCTCTTTACGTTCTTTTCTTCAAAAGGCGGAATTATTGAACAACAAACATGGGAAAATATTCCTGGATTTGCAGGAAGAATTAATAATTCTGAAAACAATTTGGGTGCTTTTATATCTGCATTTCCCCCGTTAGAAATATTTGAAGATCCCCTTGTTGAAACTCAAATGAATACTGTCCAAGATCAAATTAATTTCAGACCAGAAATAGCAATGTGGAATAATTACAGCCTCAGAGGTACAAAAAACGCATCTATTGCAATTATTGATACTGGAGTGGATTACAGTCATTCATTTTTTAATTACTCATATGGCTATGAAGATTTTAATCAAACAATAATAGGATGGACTGATCTCCTTTCTGATGAAAAGTTACCTAATGATAGAAATGGTCACGGAACTGCAATGAGTTCTATTATCGCAGGAAATGACAATCTTTCAGCTATTTCAAATCACAGTGGAAATTCCTTCTATCTGACAAAGAATATTGCCATTGATCATTCCGACTACTTCTATCCCCACTATCTTTCAGAAAAATGGTATGATGTAAAATTAGGGTCTTTTGAGATGGATGAAAATGCCTTAGATTTATTGCAAATCACGGCTAATTTATCCATCCAAAGTAATATGCAAGACTATCGATTACAATTATATCGTAATGGGAATATAATAAATGAGACTTCCCTAAATCCCTTTGAACTTACATGGGATACTTCTGGAATTTTTGACTCCTCGAAAAAACCTGGTATTTACGATATTGTATTTTCTTATTATAAAAATCTAGAACAGACTCCACGTTTTACCCTCCAAATGCAAGTTCAATTTACTCCAAAAGGATATCCTCATTTACATTCAGAATACAGCGGAATAGCTCCCGATTCTCGAATCACAATGATCCGAGCATTAAATGATACCGGTAAAGGGTATTTATCTGATTTAATTTCAGGTTTGGAAGAAGTATTAATGAATATCTCTTCAAACCACATTATTACTCTGTTGATTTCGGTTGCATCGTTTGATATTCCCCAATCGTTACAAAACTACATAGAAATATTGATTGATGAACTCATAAATCAAGGATGTATGGTTATATTTGCCGCAGGAAATAGCGGTGTAGGGGATAAATTAAATAACTTAGCCGTCAGCAAAAAAGCATTAATTGTAGGGGCTGTAAACGATCAAGATCAATTAACAGATTACAGTGCTCAAAGTTCTTTATCCGACGATGTTAGATCCCTTGATTTATTAGCTCCAGGCGGAAGTAAGTGGTCAAATTCTCAAATGATAATAACCGCGGACTCAAATATGGGAGATCTCTTTAATAATACTTCGGATTTAATCCGAAATGATCTGACTGCAATGACTGGAACTTCAATATCTGCAGCAATTTTAGCCGGAGTCTATAATTTGGTGGTAGATTATCTTGGAGGGTGGAAATTTTGGAAATCCGGCGTAAATATTACCGAAGAAGCTTTGAAGATAAAAAATTATCTCTTACTAACTGCTTCTGAAACTAATTTACCAAGGGAAGATAACCCATTTACACCGTTTGATGAATCTTCTAATAGTCCAACTTTGGATCGTGGAGAAAACGATCCATATG
Organism: uncultured archaeon; assembly: GCA_964426185.1. Taxonomy (GTDB): domain Archaea; phylum Asgardarchaeota; class Lokiarchaeia; order Sigyniarchaeales; family Promethearchaeaceae; genus Harpocratesius. The sequence continues at coordinate 55,210 of CAYRPF010000004.1, forward strand.
AAGGTTACGGGCGAATTAACCCAGAAGCCGTATTAAATATGTTAAATAATTCATTAGAATTGAACCATACATACCAGTTAGATTTGGCCGCTTCTGATAGTAACCCATTTCAAAGGCATGTTTTTGCTTTGAACATAACGTTAGTTAAAGATCAATTGTATATTTTTAATTTAACAAATAATGAAGGTTTTTTCTCGAATTTTGATGTAGATTTATATTTATACGATAAACAAGGCACTCGAGATGGATATCCCATTTTACTCGCTTCTGCTACTAACGCTGGAACAACAGATGAAACTTTATACTTTACAAATGTTAATGCTACTGATACTTTTTATTTGGTGGTAAAAGCGGTTTCAGGTACGGGTTCATGTGATCTCACCGTATACCCGAAATTTCAATACAGTAATCCAACATTAAATAACCATGAAATAACTGTTCAATCAGATTTGGGATACAATGATACTCTTGATATCTACCAGTTTGAAATAAATTACACCCAGTCTGAAAACATCCCTGCCACCAACATCATTTTAGTTTTTCCCTCAATAAACCAGAATTACTCCTTAACACAAGCTCAAATCCTTGATCTAAATTATGAAAATGGAGCAATCTATCAAATTAATGTCCACTTTGAAAATCCTGGAAATTTTAGTTATTATTTTATAGCTCGAACTGGCTCGTTATTTGTGAATTACTTACATAATACTTCTATTTCCATCTTAGTTAACCCTATTCATCATTTTGCTGGAACAAATTTTTCCACTGAACAAGGTTTAATAGAATCATTTTGGGATGCAGAATTCGAAGATACAAAAATTTGGCGGAATAACTATCCTACAACAGTTTCCGTGGGGTGGCATCCTCTTACTGTTTCACAAAATCTAGAGCCTCGATGGAAAAACGAGTCAGAAGATTCTTGGAAATCATGGTATTTTGGTTATGCGCTATCTGAAAATTCTTCATATTATCCCTTAGTACAAGATTTTTCTCCGTTGTATACTTACGAAAATACCACAGGAATATTCACACTTGATTCTCCTATTGTGTGGTTAGAAAATATTACTTTCCCCAATTTTTCACCAATACTAGAATTAGGCTCTCGGATTAGTATAAACCAAGGAGATACTCTTCGTTTAGAAATTAATGTAAATCGTTCAGATTGGGTAACTTTAGATTATTGGACTTATGAGCAATATGATTGGACATTGAGCAAATATAATTTGTCGAATTACGTAAACAATTACGTTCAAGTACGACTACGGATGGAAGTTGATTCTTCACAGTGGATATTAAAGAAAGGGATCTTTGTAGATTATTTTTCGGTTGGATGGAAGAATATAACAAATTCCCATCAGCCTGTATTAGCTCCTGCATTCTCTACCGATAATCAAGAAATACCGCTTTCTAAATCAAAAAATGAAACAAAATGGGGGGATATTGAATTCAATATCGGATATTGGGATGCAGATGGGGATTTTCCTGTTGAAATTTTTTTGGAAATAGATAATTACAATCATTCTTTATATAATGTTGATGGAATTTGGAAAACTGGAGCATATAATCATTCAATAGACTTACAAATAAGATATTCTTGCAATATTCCATTAATTGCCCTTGAAAATTATAGTTTTAGATTTCTTGCATCTGATGGAAAATACAATGTTTCTACTCCATGGTTTAATATAGATTTATCAAACCAATATGAAATTTTGCCTTTTCCAGTAGTTAACCTATTATCCTCTGCAAATTTTATGCGATGGGGATTCCCTCATAATCTATCAACATCAGAATGGGATTCTCCCTCTTCTGGATGGCATCAAGTCCAAACTTTAAAATCTTTAAATTTATCTCAAGAATGGTATTGTGGTATTGGAGATTACGCGGGTTACTCACATAATTTTGATGCACGATTATATTCACCAATAATTCATATAAATGCTAGTCATGAAGCATTTCTTTATCTTTCTCACCGATTAAGGTTTGATAGCGAAGGCAACGAGGGTAATGACTTTGCCGAAATTCTCATCTCCGATGATTATGGAGACTCTTGGCATTCTCTTCAGCTATTTGAAAAGGAAACCCCTGGAATTAATTTTACAGAAATTGCAGTTGAGCTTTCTGAATATAATGAAAAAGACATTATTCTACAATTTCTTTTTCATTCTGATAATTCTGGAGAACAAATACAGAATTCTGGCTGGAAAATAAAAGAATTATCCATAAACATCAATACAACGAAAGATTATAATCCACCTCAGATTATCTTCTCAAATATTAAGGATGGTGAAACTATCCAAGGTGTTCTTAACATAACTATCTATATTCAAGATGATTCCGCCATCGATAAATTCAGAACAGAGATGTGGGTTGATAATCATCAAATTGATGTTCAATTAGATTCAAACCAAACTATCTCGTTAGAAATTGATACACGACCATATAAAAATGGATATTCCTTGGAAATCATCATTGTTGTTTACGATATTGAAGGAAATCGTCAATTTGAGAAAATTCATTTAATCGTAGACAATCCTCCTTCTACCATTTCTTTAATAATTTATAGCTTATTTGGGGTTCTGGGTTTAATTTTATTAGGAATTTACAGTTATAAACAATATATAAAACATAAATTAATTAAAGAAGGTAAGTATGTACGTCAACCAACTTGGATTGAACGTATCCAACAGGCGAAATTTGAAACCAATAAAACTAGAGAAGAAGCTTTGATGATATTAGATCAGCTGGATTTAGAATGGGAAAAAATGCAGCCGATGAGACTCTTTTGTAAAAAATGCCATCGAATGTATATTTCACCTGAATTTGAAATTTTCTGTCCTCATTGTAAAGAGTCGACTTTGTATGTGGCAAAATATTGTCCAGTATGCAAGAAATGGAATTATTTCGATGAAGATACTATAACAACACAGTGTAAGAAATGCCATTTGACCTTGGTAAAGGACTTCAATAAAGCTAAAGCTCACATTATAGAATTTCAAAAAAAGAATATTTCCATGGTATTAATTTCGGAAGAAGATAAGCAAGCCCTTCAAAATATAATAGAGCAGCTTTCACTTGATGAATTAATCCATTTATATGAAGAAATTAAAGATAAGAAATTGGAGAATGATTCTTGATGAAGTTAATTCAATATACCCTTAACGATCTTAAGCGACAACGTGTAAAAACTATATTTGCAATTGCGGGTGTTTTTGTTAGCATTTTTTTACTTACAGTTGTTGGCTCTTTGTCTGATTCTCTGAGTTTCTCTTACTTAGATCAAGCAACAAGTGAATCTGGCTCTGCAGATATTGCAATTACAAAAATTACCACGCAAGATTATAATTATGATCCATATTTCTCTGAAAATGTAATTCTTGAAAAGCTCGCTACTGGAATTCCCGAAATTGAAGCTTTTTTTCCTCGCATATGGAATATTATGCGAGTCGAAAAATTTGATGAAGAAATTAACTTAAATGTCAGAAAATCCATAATCGGATATGGAATTAACACCACAGTAGAACAAGAAAGCGGAGAAATGGGTAATTTATGGCTTTGTGAAAACAATCCTTCATATACGCGGACGGAAGAAGTATTTGAAGGACCAATTCGCGATGGAAGTGTTTTACTAACTCGTGGTGCGGCAAAATTGTATCATGCCAAAGAAGGTGATGAAATTACCGTAACATTTGGTAGTGAAACGCGTACTTATATAATTCAAGCAATAGTTGAGCAGGAATTGCGATTTTCTCGTTTAGAATCCACTTTGATCATATTTGAACTTCCTGCAGCTCAGGATTTAATGAATCAAATTGGTAAAATAAATTCAATTCAAGCAATTCTAAAGAATCCTGAAAATTTCTACGATACTCGTAATATCGCTGCAAGTTTGAGTAAAATCCGCTTAGTTGCGGAACAAGTTCAAGTTCAAATGGGTTTTGAATATCAAGTTTCTTTACCAAAAATGGAGCAAGTGGAAAATATTGAGCAGCAATCCACTATGATGACTATCACTTTCTATTTTATTACTGCGTTTTCAATGTTAATAACTGGGATTTTAATTAATTCGATTTTGATGACTTCAGTTGAAGAACGCATTCGTGAATTTGGAATTTTGCAAGTTGTGGGAGGAAAACGGAAATTTACTTTTAAAATGGTTCTTCTTTCGGGTTTTATAATTGCCTTTACTGGAACGTTTCTGGGTACATTTCTCGCAGCATTTACTGCGCCACCAATTTTAAACTGGATGTTCGAATACTTTAATTTATGGGTCATTCCAATCAATTTTCTAATACTTCCTCAAACTATTATTCGATCTTTACTTATCGGTGTGATTATTACCAGTGGAATTTCTATTTTTCCCGCATTTAGAGCCAGTCGTTTAGTAATTGCAGATGCAATAGATCCGGCTCGTCGTAATGACCTTGGTGAAAAATACCGAATTAAGAAAGAGGGATCAGCCAATTTAAAACTTATTGGAATTGGTTTTGGCATTGCATTGGCTGGCATTTTTATCTTTTTGGTTGTGCCTCGATTACTTTCAGGTTCGGGAGGCATCAATCTAACTAACTACGTGTTCATGATTGTTTTGCTATTAATCTTAATTGGATTGGTGCTGGCTACAATAGGATTTGTGCCAGTTCTAGAAAAACTTATTGGATTGCTTTTCAAGCCTTTTATATCTCGCTATTATCCGATTTATCGCATCAACTTGGTTAGATACCGTCGACGTAATACTGGTAATATTTTAATGTTTGCGCTGACATTTGCATTCATCTTTTTTATATCTTCAATTTTAGAAATGAATACTGCAAACAATTCGGTTTTTTTTGAATTCCAATATGGAGCTGATTTGGTCATGTCAAATACCGGCACACTTGAAGCGGATAATGCCATGGATATGGGACTTTTCTATGAACTTGAAGAATTACCGGGTATTCGAAGTGCTGCACCCTTATTATCCAATAGTCCCATTGATTTTGCAAAAATCACTTCCGCAATATTTAATGTTGGAGAAGAAGGGGTGGATGATATACTGAGTTTCAGTGAAATTTTCGGAAGTATTCCCAAATTAACCACCTACGCTGGAGATCTCGGTGATTATCATAATTATTACTGTAATATTTTTGGAATTGATGATAATTTTTACGATACCGTTGACAGAGATATGTTATTATGGGATGAAGGGGGAAATAATGAATTAATCAATGAAGTTATTCAATCTTCAAAAAAATGTATCATTGGAAAGAGTTTAGCTGATGGATTAGGGATTAGCACATTGCCTGCCCAAATTAAAATTTCTGTATTCGATCCTCAGCAAAATGATGATGATCCCGATAAAGGTAATATTACCGTTTTTGAAGTTATTGGTATATCAAAGGGAATACCTGGAATTTGGAATTTCCGTTCAAGTGAAGCTAATTTAAATATGGCTCCAGGAATATTACTAAACACAGAAGATTACTGTGAAATCATGAACTGGGGTGATCCTACTTCAGAAGATACAATTATTGATAAGGTTTTAATTAATGTGGTAGATAATGATTATGAAAGCGTAAAAGACATTCAAAACTATGTAAAAAACTATTTTTCGGAAAATTACAAATTTATATTGGATGAACCTGAATCACTAATTCAGTTTATGGCGAGTGCTAATAAAACTTCTAATATTGTCATGGAAGTGATACTCTTTTTCAGTATCTTAGTAAGTCTTTTTGGTCTGATTTCATCTATGTATTCTACTATTATAGAACGGATGTTTGAAATCGGGATTTTACGCGCTATGGGTATGAAGCCATATGAAGTAAGATTAATGCTGATGGCTGAAGCAGTGACTGTAATGATTTCTTCTGGATCATTGGGAGCAATTATTGGATGGTTTATTGCCTATCTTTTACAAACAAATGTGGCATTGCTCACTGAATTACCAGTAGTTACCACAATCAATATAGGAACCTTAATCTCTACTTTTGCAGTTTCAATAGGAATCAGCATAATCGGAATGTATTTTATTACTCGAAAAGTTCATAAAATGAAGATTATGGAAGTATTACGACAAACATTTTAGCTTTGTTTTGTAATTTAATTTTCTTCTTCTAAATCAAAATCTTCATCATCTTCTTCAAATTCTTTGATATTTTCATTATCTTTCTTCCGTCGCCGAAAAAGATGATGCTTTGGCTTGTAGAGATTACGAGAATCAAGAGGGTTGGCAACCAATATCTTTTGCTCCATTATTGAATATCTTAAGAATAGGTGATTTTTCCAAATTACTTCAAGAGATTGATCGAAGGGATCTAATAAAGCATACGAATAACGAAATTCAGAATGATTTTTGCCTCCAATTCGAATTAATTTATCTATACATACAATCAGTCCGCACGAGGTTTTCATAAAATTCGAGTAATGAAAGTGACCAAAAATCATAAGAGATGGGCATAATTGGTCATAATATTTTCGAACCATAGGTGATCCTGTTTTTGAGAGTTTTTGATGTGTTTTAAAATGAAGAGTATCATCTAATAGTCCATAAGGAGGACGGTGAGACAAAATGATATCAAAACCATCATCACGGGAAAATTCTGGATGTTTCGGATTAGTATCGTCTTCTTCTCCCTGGTATTGATAATCAATGGGGAGAACTTTCCAATCATTTAGGTAAAATGGTTGCTGATCTTTCATCAAATACATTTTTGGAAAATTCCACCAATTATCGGGTTGAGTTAAATCTTCATTACCCCGAAGATGATAAAGTGGAAAAGGAAATTTCTCAAAATAAGTTAAATCGTTCCATTCGTTTTTTACCTGGGTTTTTAAGTTAGGATCAAAATTACGACCAGACCAAAAATCACCTAAATGAACTGCAAAGTCAATATTTTCCTTTTTATCTACCTGGTAGAAAAAATCTGTCATTTCTGGAATTTTTGCATGTACGTCACTAATTATCAATATTTTTCCAAGTTTCTTTTCCATAAATTGTTACACCGTAAGAGAAATCTCATAACAATATTGATCGATTTCGCTAAGCTTATACAAATAAAGAAAAGCTGATCCTAAATAAGGGCTTGGGAAATTGCAATTTTGCCTTATAAATAGGGGAGATAAATCTGCACCCACAAAATGGAATCAAAAACACCATGAGCCACTATAGCTGTTACTAAATCTCCTTTTTGAATTAACACAATACCCCCCAGAATTAAACCGAAAACGAAATAATAGGACCAAAATGTCACAAAAGTCATCCATGGGACTATCCCCGGAAATACGTGATAAATCATAAATAATGCACTACTCACTACAATGGCCCAGAAACGAGACTTATGTCCAATCTCTTTCATAATTACGCCGCGATAGAGAAATTCTTCAGATAATGAAACTGTAACGAACATTAAAATTATACCAATAACAATAATTGTCCAAATTAAGAAAGGGTTGGGCGGTGGCGGTGGTGGAATTGTATTTACCGAACCGGCTACTGCATTGTGATAAAATTCTTCTCCTTTCCATTGAATTATCAATTTTCTGATTGAAGATGCCATTAAATTTCCAAGGAAGTAAAATCCAACTCCTAAAAGCACTCCGAGAGAAATATCCAATAATCGCAATTTCCGTGGCCGGTTGAGTCGTTCATTGGGAATAATTCGATGGCGAAATTCGTATTTCAAATCTTTTTTTTGCATCTTAAAAATTACCAGTGGTATCAAGATAAAAAATAATTCTCCAATGCAAAAAAGGAAATAGAACATTATAGTTTGCGCAAGATCCAAACCCATTATTATTATATGAGGAACAATGGATTAAAAAGATACGGGATGTAAAAATTGCTGTTGGACACGATGAAGGATTTCTTTTCGAGAGGAGAATCCTCGGGGACCAGGTTGTTCAATTAAAAAAGACGATGCAGCCGAAGCAAGTGTTGCACAACGCATTAAATGCTTTTTGGCCAAATTCGATTCTGGCGACTTTGTTGATTTTACTAATTCTGTCAACAAAACTGCCATAAAACAATCTCCTGCTCCTGTTTCATCTACACAGCTATTAGGGTGAAAAGCACTGAGAGAAATATGTGAACTATCTGGATGATAATACAAGAAACCTTGCGCTCCCATTGTAGTAAAAACGTGTATGCCTAAACTTCCTAATTTTTTCGTGGCAGATGGAATTGATGATTCATTTGTTAGATAAAGGGCTTCATCCCCGCTGGCTTTGAGGATAAAACGATTTCCCAATAAGTGAAAAATAGGAGAGAATTCTTTCCATACATGATTACAGTCTTTTGAAATTAATAATCCATCTTCATCAAAATCACGAATAATTCCTTGAACATCTAAACCAATTATTGTATTTTGTAATAATTTATGTTCTGCAATTTGATGTAGCGTTTTAGATGAAATTTCTCCTGCTATCGGCGTGAAATGAATTGATTTTGCCGAAAATAAGAAATCTGGAATATCTGATATAGTAATTTGAGGGGCTTTTTGTTTTAGCCGTAATCGTCGCACGGCCCCATCATAATATAACTCGTAGGTTGTAGTCTTTGCGTTTTTATCAACAATCACCCCGGAGGTATCGATTTTTTTTTTATGGAAGGGTGTTAAATGAGCTGGATCAAAGTCATTTCCTATTTTAGAAACAATTGCAATATTTGCACTGGAATCAAAGTTGGCTGCCGCTAAACTCCCATATGTAACTCCACCTCCCAAAGTACGCGGCTGATTTTCATTATGGGAATTAGATCGGTCATGGAAAATATAATCATACGCAAAATGACCAATCAATCCTAAGTCGAAAGTTTTCGGCATGTTACAATATTAAGAAGTGGGTATAAACATTAAAATTATTCATCTCCATACGTTACACACGAAATTTAAAATTAAGAATTAGTGAAAAAACTATGGTGTTAATTAGAAATCCTGCTGCTGCAGGGCAATTCTATGCCCGATTTAAGCCTGAATTAATAAAATCAATTGAAAAATGTTTTAACGATTCTGAATTTGGCCCTGGAGCCCCTTTAATCATTGGCAATGCTCCTGCTGATCAACCGCGTCAAGTTCTTGGAGCTATATGTCCTCATGCAGGTTATATTTACAGTGGACCTGCTGCTGCTTATTCGTATCAATCGATTTTTAAAGAAAGAGTTCCCGATACAGTAATTATCTTAGGTACGCAGCATACTGGATATTATCAAGTTGCTACCATGATTTCGGGAATTTGGAAAACCCCATTAGGACAAGTCAAAGTGGATGAGGATGTTGCTAAAACTCTCGTTCAAGATAATTCACCGATAATTCCGGATGATGCTGCTTTCAATGGATTTCCCCATGGACGGGAACATAATATTGAAGTTCAAATTCCGTTTATTCAATACGCTACACTTCAAGCCAAGAAATCCATTCAAATTGTCCCTCTTAAAATAGGTTCTATGGATGCATCTCTTCTAGAAAAGGTAGCTATAAAAATTGCTGAAGTAATTCAATCTTCTTCAACCAAAGATATCGCAATCATTGCATCATCGGATATGACACATTATCAGCCTAGAAATCCGTATTCACCCAAAAAGGAAATTGAGTTAAACCAATACGAACGAGATAAGAAAGTGATTTCGGCCTTTGAAAGTTTTAACTGGAGGGATACTTTTAGCAATGCAAAAAAAACCACAGTTTGTGGACCTCAAACTATAGCAACGCTCATGATTACTGCTGAAAAATTGGGTTATGGGCATCCACATGCATTAAAATATTATACTAGTTTCCAAAAAATGGGTGAACAAGTTCCATGTGATTACAGTGTTGGCTATTTTGCTGGCGCCATTTCAAACACTTAAAAGATAATATGTCTCATTTGGGGGGAAGAGTATAGTAGTGTAATTTATTTTTTTGCCAATCTCGAATAATTAACTTGCATACTTCATCTTCATTCACCACACCCCCAGCTTTCAACCTCCCATATCTTTTCCCTATTTTTTCAATAATTTCTGATAATTCATCTTCGGGTTCTAATTGTATTTTGTATGTTTGTTCAAATTGTTCACGCTTAATTAGGGTGTAAATTGCCTCAACCACGGCGAGAGGGTCTTCTAATTTATCAACTACCATACAAGATTTAATGGCCATTTCTTTCTCGTTTGTTTCATCGATAGGTATTACTCCAGGAGTGTCGATTAAATACATCTTGTTGGTTAGTTTGATTTTTTGGATAACTCGAGTAAATCCCGCCTTATTGGAAACTCCCGCTTTTTTGGTTCCCCTTGTGAGAGCTTCAATTAATGATGATTTACCCGTGTTCGGATATCCCACAATAAGTATATTTGTATTGGAACGAATGACCGTTTTTCGTAAAAATTTTTCAAGTTCCAGAATTCCTCTATTATAGCGTGCGCTAACTGCAAAAATTTTGTATCCTTTGGACTTGAAATATCTTTTCCAATCTTGTATTACAGGATTGGGTATGATATCAGATTTGTTCAAAATAAGATATATATTGATTTCAGGTCGGTGAGATTTTACAAATTCTTCAATGGTATTATTATGAGTACCTAAAGGATTACGCGCATCGAGAACTTCCAAAATAATATCTGTTTCTTGAATTACGGTATTAAAAATATCTTTCCAATGTTTTTCTGTTCTCATCGTGTATATTCTCCTATGGTTATTCTTTATATATTCAATTTAGTGATTTACCAAGCGAAATCTGCTTCGTTTATACTTATTTCGATAACGTAGTTCTAAAAATTCAAACAAATGATAACCCATTGTCAGTATGTAGCCAAAAATGAAGTACCAATATTCTGGTGTGAGTAGAAAAAGTAATAATAGCGTCAAGACACCAATGATTATTTCTGCTAATTGACAACCTCTATTATAAAAATATCTTTTGACGAAAAACCATTTGTGGTCTACTTCTTTTTTCATCAATTCAGGAACTCTATCATATTCATCCTTTGTTAATAATAAACGGGGTCCAACTATTCGTCCATTAAAAAAGAAATTTGTGCCCCAATCAAATAAATCTACAAATACATGAAGAAACAATACGATTCCACAACAAATAATCCAAATTTTTCCAAAAATAAGTCCAACAATGAGAATTATTAACGATAAGTAAAGAGAATGGGTAAAAAACATTCGGTGGTTCTTTTGGGTAGATTTTAGTAAATATAAAATATCGAAATCTGGAAGCACTGAAAAGAATGTGATTAATCCGTATTGCCACCAAGTCAATGGCATAAATATTGTCATTAACGAAGCGAAAATTATTCCAAAGCCATAATGAAAGGAAAGATGCATTAATGTAAAAAAGCTCATTAAGGTAAATAAATTTAGTATTTTGAAATTTTAATGAACTTCGATGATTTTATTCAATCAATTCAATTGGAGAGCGAGACTCGAATCAAGAAGCTTCTACATTTTTCCAAACAGGTGTGGGGAAATCGTAAATATCTGCCTATTGAGATTCAAAACAAATGCCTAGACGTTTGGGATGAATTGGCGAGTAATATGGACTGCAATATTGTTCCATTGATTTCGATAGATGAAGACAGCCCAATTTCCAATCTTATCTTTGGATCTGGTAGTTTTTCCACTGGAAAATTCCAGATTGAACAATATTTAAAAATTCAACAATTGATTCCCAATCCACCAGTTCAATTGCAAGGGATTGTAAGCAATAAATCCGAAGGTCATAAATGTAAAGCAGAAACACTCCAAAGGCAATATAATATCCCTTTAGTTCTATTGGATTTTATTGATTGGTATCATGAATTTATTGATAAAACTGAGCCAAATCCCATTCGGGCAACCCGTTATTGGTATCCTACTGATTCAGAAGATATTCCTTCTTTAGCAGAGTTAGCTAGAAGGTTTAAGATTCGTCAGAACGAATATCATTCAGTGTTAGGCGAGAAAATTGCTTCTACTTTTTCACATCCTACAGAAATTGTAAGTGCGCGTGGTTATAACTTTCAATTTTGTAGTAATATCTTTCCACACCAGCAAAATCATCTCCCTGCCATAAATGATACTCATCCTGGAGATCTTACCTATTTAGATCCTAAGACTCATGAGAAATTATATGCGGGCTGGCAAGCAGGAGCGGTTCAGAAAATGATTGATGATAATCTGCATCAAATTTTTCACGGTAGTCTTATTGAAGTCGGTTACATGGACTCATTTAATCAAATCTCTGAAGTTGACACAGGTGCAATATTAGCATTGGGTGAAGGTGTGAAAATTCCCGCTGAAAGTAGTTTTACTGCAGAACAGATTCAATCAGCCATGAAAATTATTGACGATTATTTCTACTGTTCATTTGAGCCCACTGGATTATTATTATTTTGGGGAATAACAGATAAGCCAGTCCCTGTGGTCTATCAAGATCTTAAAGGAAACCCTGCTATTGTAAAGCAACATGCAGTAGTTGTAGGAGATAAATTTCATAGCGGTATTAATGCATGGGGTAAAAATATTGACGAAGATTTAGACGAATTAGCCCGTTTTCTCAAATTTTGAAAATTTTTCATTTTTGACTTAATTCAAATCCATTATTTCTATCTTATTATTATCTAAACGTTCCCGCACGCGTTCTTGTCGAATAGAATTCGGAAATTCTAAATCAACTGTTTGGGTAAGTTCTCCTGCTTGGTTTCCCATTTCCCATAATTTAAGATGGACAGGGCTTGCTTTGCCTTTATAAAAAGTCAAAATTTTACTTCGACCTATAAATTTTCTTCCAAAAGCTTCATAAACGGAATTACAAGAAGCAATTGGTATTCGATATTCTAAAGCACGAGCTTGTAAATAGATTTTCCAATTATTTATTCCATCTTCTCGAATTAACGTAGGGGAAAATATCATTTCTGCCCCATGAGATACCGCTTGAGATAATAAATAGGAAGAAATGTGGAGATCAAAACAAATCAAAATACTGAACTTAAAATTTAGCTGTTTATCATGAAAAATAACTAAGTTTTTACCCGGTGAAGCCAATTTTTTTTCAATTCCATAAAGATGGATCTTATTTTGAGAAAATTTTTCATTCCCTTCTGCGTCAAAATAGTAGCAATTAATAATTGCATTTTGATCAGATGGATTTTTTTCCCAAATGCCTCCCGAAATTATCGGAGTATGGAATTTTCTTGCCCAAGCTTGCACTAAGTGATACTGTTCACCTTGCTTGGGCTGAAAAATGTTTTCACGCTCATTTTTTAATTTTATTGACCCATCTGAATTAATCAATAGTGGAAAATCAATATGATACCATCTTTCAGGTAAGCAAATTATATCTGGTTTTTTTAGAACTGCCTGTTTGATCAAATTTGATATTTGATTTTGATTTTTCTCGTTATTATAAGTGATCTGGGGCTGAATTAAAGCAATTTTAATCTGCTTTGCCATTATTCTCACGGTTTAAACCATTTGAAGGAGAAATAAGTTTTGTTAGTAGGATTAGCTAAAATAAATCGTTTCTTAACGCTGGTGGCTAATCGTGCGCTGCGAACAACATCTATCGAAGATATTTTTGTGAATGGTGATAAAACTTGAATACAGAAAGAAGAATGATCAATTCCTGGTCCTTGTCGATAAACGATAAAATCTGCCCCGAATTTTTGTCCTGGGCGCGGTATATAATGTTTTTCACGTAAATCTTCATAAATTATATAACGTTCTTCAAAATGTGGATAATTATCTTTACAAAAAGAATAAAATTCATAGAGAGTCCATGCTTTTTTAGAATCTTCTTCAAAAGAATGAAGAGTAATTAATTTCTGTTTAAGTAAATAATATGTTTCTAAAGAAGATAATTCCAAAGGTCTTTGAAATGGTTCAATCTTCGGTTTTCGAATTCCAACCGGAATTCCAAAATATCGTCCAAATCCATACAGAAGATATCCATGAATGTGATTGAAAATCAAGATTTTTTTCCCAATTAATTGTGCTACAATTGGTTCTGATGGAAAAATGCCCTCTTTTAATTGTTTTTCTTGTTCGATACTTAGTGGGCTTTCTACATCAGGATACGATAATGGGCTCATTAGGTATTTTTAATTAATCATAAACCAAAAATTTTGTGAATTTAAAAATTTAGTTTGAATCCACAATTAAAACAAGTTTTTGCCCGCATTGGGTTATCAAATCCACATTTTGGGCATTTTACAATCAAATTCGGTTGATATTCCACATTGAAGCGAATTTCTTTTTCAATTTTTAATTCTAATTTTTTCTGTTTTTTAGCTTGTATATTTACCGTGAATTTATTTAATCGCCTAGCAACAATTTGAGGATTAAACATGCATGGAAGTAGGAAAAGTAAAATTGCTTCAATTGAAACTAACCATCGAGTCGTATTAGTTGCTGTTCCATTTGAAAATTTCTGAATATCACGTACGATTAAGGTTAATAAAGAAATGGTGGTGATTAATGATAAAATGGGTGAAATTACTCTTAAGAAAGTTTTTTTAGATCTTGATTTTTCAGGTAATTTTTGTGCGATATTCTTCCTCTCCTCTAAATTTATTGTTCTTTTAAGAAAATATATTCTTTTCTAAAAGAAAGAATTTGAAAATAGATAGTGGCAAAAAACAATTAGCAAAAATTTATTTAAATTCGAATTCAATTGTACTGAATTTATTTTCAATATCGATATATTCATAAGGAATACCATTGCCTTCATAAAATTTACCGAAAAATTCGTAAAAAGTTAAACGAAGGGCATGAATTCCTGCAAGTACTGATTCTAGGATGATAACGAATAGATTCCCAAAAATTAGGATAATTATAATTCCTATTTCTGATTCAAACAGTTCAACCATCGAAGTAATAACTAACATCAATCCAATATGTGCCATTGCTAAAGCTAATAATCGAGTATAACTCGCCACATTAGATAACATGCTTAAATAAGTCTCTGAGACATCTACTGCTTGTTCTCCGATTAAACCCGATACACTTTCATGTTTTAGATAGGATATACCTAGTAGTTTCCCTATGGGCTTTCCTATAAGTAATGGTATCGTGGGAATGACAACAAGCAAAACTGGATAGGGAATTGCCGAATTAGGGGAAAACCATTGCCCAATGTTGAATCCATATGTGAAAATGACATAAGCACCTCCCCACAACATCAATATCTTCCAAAAGGGATTGACAAATGCTAGGAAGATCTTGCGATTTTGAATATCATTCAACATTTGAATGAAGAGACCTAAACTTAGGTGGATCACTCCAATTATAAGAGATGCTTTCAAAATTTTGGTAACATCATCAATTGGATTAGCAAATAGTGGTTTAATAATTTCATCGTTTCCAAAAAAAGCACCATATAAGAACCCTGCCCCCATTGCAGCAATACCTAACCATAATAGCAAAAATCCGCCATCGTACATATTACTTTCTTTATTTTTTCTATTAATTAGAATTAAAATTAATCCCAATGCGAACAAAATCAAACCGTGACCAACATCACCAAACATTAATCCGAACAAAATAGGATAAGTTAACGCTACTATTGGAGTAGGATCTATTTCTCTGTAGTTAGTTACACCATAAAGTTGAGTTAATAGTCGAAATGGTTTAAAAATTTTTGGAGTTTTAACTAAAGAGGGGATATTTTCTTCCATTACGACTTCTTCTCCAAAACGGGAAAAATCATATTCTTCATCTTGAGTCCCTACCACCTTAGGAGTTACTCTTTTTTCTGGTTTTGTTCGAGAAATAGGTAGCACATATATCCTGATTTGAGAATGGAACCTCTTATCAAATTCAGATAAAATTTCATCTTGACGGTTAGTGGGGATATATCCATTTAGTCTGACAATATCTCCCCGATAAGTTTCTCTAAATTGTTCCTCTAAAAAGTTATATTTTCGACAATTTTTCAAGATTTCAAGAAAACCCCGAAATTTAACTACGTCTTGTTCAAATTTAGATATGGCTACAATTGATTTCTGATATTGTTCTTCAGTATTTCGGATTTCTTCTTCAATTAAATGCAAATCTAATCCATCTGAATTGAAATAATCTTGGTAATTATCGATTTCTTTTGCGATTTGACTAATTGAGTTTATGTTATCTTCATGACTTTTATGATAAATCAAAAAGAAAGCCGTATACTCTGAGTTGATTTCTTTAAATTCAAATATTAATGGAATTTCTTCATGTTCTAAGGCTATTTCAAACTCATTAAAATCATTGTGGCCCAAATAGCATAGCTTAAAGTTCAATTGCTCAAACCAACTGAAGCAAATTTTTTTGGCCTTATAATCCTCCGTAATCCATTTAAGAATTTCTTTTTGAACCTTCAAGTTTTCATTCAATCTTAAATATTTATCCCGGTTATTAATATATCCCTTCAATAAATGGATATTGTGAGTTACGTCTTCATATAATTGATCTACTACATCTTTGACTTCAGAGGCCTTATATTTAAGACGTTTATCCTTTTCTGGAGGGGGAACTTGATCTGGATCAATACCCATTTTTTGAAAATAGAATACAAGCATTTCTTCAATTTCCACCAATTTTTGTTCCATTTCTTCTATATCAGTATGAATGGGTTTTACTCTCCTTAGTTGATGTGGAATATTTGTTTGGGGTTGTTTAAATTCTTGAATGTGAATTTTATATTTTGGAACTAAATTCAATAATGCAGGTATTTTACTCTTATGAATTGCAATTTTCAATAAACTCATTTTTTCTGGAGTTAGCATAGTTTTTCACCTCGATTTTTTTAAGTTTCTTTTATTTCTAAAAATTCTTTGATTTTCTTCAATCGTATAAATTCTTCTCGTTCATTATCCGAAAGAATTTCTTCTATTGCTCTAATATCATTTTCTAATTTTGGAATAACGAGATCTTCGAGTGCATCAATGCGACGATTGATTTTTTTATAATTTTCAGAGATTCTATATATAGCCTTATCTAATCTTCCCAATTTTATCAAAGTATTCAAACATGTTTGAAGTTTTTTTATAAGAATATCAATGTGAAGTGCAGTATCATAAAATGAATAGGGGGGGAGATATTTTTGCGATTTTTCCAGTTCTAGTTGAGGTAAATCAATCCCACCTTTGTGAACATACGTAATTTTTATTTTAGGGTCAAGTTTGGATTGATTATAAAGCGAGATTCGCTCAACTTTTTCTTTTCCAATAAATTGATATGTTTCTTTAAGCAGTTCCATATTGGCTAAGAGTTGTTCCCTCATTTCTTCGCGAACTTTAAAGTAATAAACTGCGGTTTTAGTAAGTATTTCATGAAGTTGCTCTCGTTTAATTTCTAACAAAGATTCCCCTCGTTGAGAAAAATCATGTTTTTTCTTTAAACGAGTCAGTTCTGGCTTGGTAGGTTTAACTTTTTGAAAGGACATTGGTTTTCTCTTCTAATTCATTAATATAAAGATTTAATATCAAAATTTTCGATATAGTATTTTTCAATGAATTCCTGTTTAACACGAATCAATTCTGATTTATTCATTATTGAAAGTAATTTCCATGCTAAATAAAAGGTTTTTTCAAACGATCGTTCAGTATCACCTTGGTTGATGAAAATTTGTTCGAATAGATTTGCAAAGGTCAAGTATTGTTTGTCTATTTCAGATAAACTTTCAGTTCCAATAATCGATTCCAATTCGCGTATTTCCAATGCTTTAGAATAGCAAGCATATAATTGTGAACTAACATCTCCATGATCTTCTCGTGTATTATCTTTTCCAATTGCATCTTTCATTAATCGTGAAAGAGATGATAGAGGATATATTGGTGGAAAAAGATTTTGTTGATGATAATTTCTGCTTAGAACAATTTGCCCTTCTGTGATATATCCTGTTAAGTCTGGAATTGGATGAGTGATATCATCATTTGGCATAGAAATCACCGGAATTTGAGTGATTGATCCTTTCTTTCCTTTTATTCGTCCTGCCCGTTCGTATATACTGGCAAAATCGGAATACATGTATCCCGGAAATCCTTTTCTAGCAGGAATTTCACCCTTTACATTTGAAACTTCACGTAAAGCTTCTGCATAATTTGTGATGTCAGATAATACCACTAAAACATGCATATCACGCTGAAAGGCAAGAAATTCTGCCGTTGTAAGGGCTACTCTGGGAATTAACAAACGTTCGATAGTTGGATCGCTGGCAAGGTTAATAAAGGAAATAACTTTGGTAGAACCACGTTCTTCAAATTTCTTTTGAAAAAATAAGGCTTGCTCAGAGAGAAGTCCTATTCCGCAGAAAATAACTACGAACGGATCGTTTGTTCGAACTTTTGCGTTGTTAACAATTTGAGCCACTAATCGATTGTGAGGCATTCCCTGTCCGCTAAAAATAGGGAGTTTCTGACCCCTAACTAATGTGTTAAGACAATCAAAAGATGATATTCCTGTTTGTATTACATCTTTAGGATAATCTCTGGTTACTGGATTCATAGGTTCTCCATTAATAT
Source organism: uncultured archaeon (assembly GCA_964426185.1). Lineage (GTDB taxonomy): Archaea > Asgardarchaeota > Lokiarchaeia > Sigyniarchaeales > Promethearchaeaceae > Harpocratesius. Next base: position 73,649 of record CAYRPF010000004.1, read on the forward strand.
CTAACAGCATTTCTGGTAAAATTGGATCTCCACCATCAATTGGCTCTCCGATTCCATTAAATCTTCTGCCCATCATTTCCCGAGAAACACCAACTTTAAACACTTCATCCAAAAATGTGATAGAAGTAGTACCCAATGTTAGACCGAAGCTTCCTTCTACAACTTGGATAACTACTACATCACGAGAAGCGGTTAGGACTTGTCCTGTCCGAATTTCTCCATCTTTTGTTTTTATCTTAACCACACTCCCATTTTTAATGTTATGATTAGGGAGTGGTTTCATATAAACCAAAGGGTCCATGATTGATGAGATATTTGCATAACTTATTGACATAATGATCAACTTCGGTAATTTGTTTCTAATTCTTTAAATTCGCGATCCATTTCTTCATCTATTAATGTTAATTTTTCCACTTCATTTGAATGTACATCCAAACGAGCTCGCCGTAATTTGTTGATGGAAGTCATCTCTCGAAATCGAAAAATTGGAACTCCTTTCTTAATTAATTTCAAACTATGATTATAAAATTTCAAATATAATAAAGCTAAACGCATGGTTTTTTGCGGAGAACTATACATATCGTTATCATTGAAACTATTTTGAATTAAATAACCATCTTTGATTGCACTGGCCATAAACAAGACTAATTGTTGATTTGGAGGTAAATTTTCTGTTCCAATTAACTTTGCGACACTTTCCAGCTGATCTGCTTGAGATAAAATTTTATTCACTGTTCCTCGAGCTTCTTGCCAACCCTTTTCAATATTCTGCTCCCAGTATTCTTCCAAATTGTCATATAACGAATATGAATCGGTCCAATTTACTGCTGGGTAGTGGCGCGCATAGGCTAATCTTGCATCTAAAGCCCAGAAAGCTTTTACAAATCTCTTGGTATTAGTGGTTACTGGTTCGGAAAAGTCACCACCAGGAGGGGAAACTGAACCTACGATTGTAATTGATCCCAATCGTTCACCTTTTCCGAGAACTTGAACAAATCCTGCTCTTTCATAGAAGTTACTAAGCCGAGTTGCCAGATAAGCTGGATATCCTCCTTCTGTTGGCATTTCTTCTAAACGACCTGATAATTCCCGCAATGCTTCGGCCCATCGACTGGTACTGTCTGCGAGTAAGAGCACATTCATCCCCATATCTCTCCAATATTCTGCCATTGTAATTCCTGCAAAAATTGAAGCTTCACGGGCAGAAACGGGCATATTAGATGTATTTGCAATCATAATCGTCCGATCCATAAGTGGACGGTGATTTTTAGGATCTTCTAAATTCGGAAAAGAATTAAGTAAATCTGCCATTTCATTACCTCGTTCTCCACAACCAATATAAACAATTAAATCTGCATCTGCAAATTTTGCTAAGCTGTGTTGAACTACGGTTTTTCCAGTTCCAAAACCACCTGGAACGGCCACTACACCGCCTTGAGCGACTGGAAATAATAAATCAAATACTCTTGCACCAGTTATAAGGGGCTTTTTTGGGATAAAACGTTTCTTATATGGTCTTGGTGTTCGTATTGGCCAACGTGTTAATAACTGGAATTTTTCAATGGATTTGTCAGGTAATTCTAGGGAATAAGCAAAATCTTCTAATCTTAACTTCCCAGATTTTATTTCAACAATTTTTCCCGATTTACCAGGAAGTACCATAATTTTATGAATCATTGAAAGTTCTGGAACGGTTCCAACGATATCACCCTCAGAAACAAAATCACCTGGTGAAACTACAGGCGTAAATTCCCACAATTTCTTTCGATCAAGAGCAGGGACACGTAAACCACGTGCGATGAAATCTCCACTGATTAAGGCGATTTGCTCTAGTGGTCGTTGGATTCCATCATAGATCATCGTAAGCATTCCAGGACCTAATTCCATGGAAAGAGGATATCGATAATTTTCTACAGTTGAATTTAATTCTAATCCAGATGTTTCTTCATAGCATTGAATAATCGCAATTTTATTCACAATTTTGATGATTTCTCCGAGCAAATTCAGCTGGGGACTAATATTAACCATATCACCAACTGATTGGTCTCGAAAACCTTCGACTTTTATGACCGAGCCGTTGATTTCAATAACTTTACCTAGTACTGGCAGGTTTGAAGTATTATAACTCATAACGTTTCGCCTTTCCGTGTTTTTCTTTATCAATTTCCATGGCATTTCGCACATTTACTTCAAATATGGGGAAAATTTTCATAAATCGAATTTCAATTTTTTGATAATATTTCTCTACCAACGCGTTAAACGTGTAATCAATAACAAACCTTCCGCTTTTGGAAACAATTTTAAATCCAATACCTGTATCGATGGGTTCTTTAGAGATTTCAAAAAATTCTTTTTTTTCCATTAGTTTTTCTAAGAAATCGAATTTTTGAGCATATTCTAAATCTTCTTTATTAAATTGAATAATCACTGGTTCGTTAATTAAGGGAGCTATACTTTGCATTCGTTCGATCAAGAAATACATATATAAGTCTTGCCGATCTCGAATTCTTTTTCTTATTTCTAACTGAAGAAGTTTTAAGAAGTCTTTGATACATTTGGTCTTTTTTTCAGCAATTGCTTGATTAATTACCGTAATTTTATCACTCTCAACCTTATTTAACTCAAATTCTTTTTTCGTTATAGATTCAAGCTCAAGTTTTAATGTATCTTGATTAATCTTTTGCTGAAATTCTTCTTCTATTTCTTTAATTTGTTGTTCTGCCTTTTTACGGATAATATTTCTTTCTTTTTCGGCAATTCGTACTATTTCATAGCTTAAATCTTTAAAATCTTCCCGCAATGACATAATATTTACACGTCCGTTAATGTTAAACCTAAATATTTTGTAATAAAATCTTTAAAATATCTTCCTTCTAAAGGTGCCCGAATATCGGGTATTTCTACAATGATTGGATATTTTTGTCCTTTAATGTTTTTGAAGTAATTTTTAAATCGTAATAGGTATTTTTCATTCATTAGAATCATATCGATGCTCTTGTTTGCCAAAATTTCTTCAAATTTAGACTTAAATGCTTGAAAATCGATCTCTGGTAAAATAAAGCCTTGAATTCCAATTAAACCAAACATGATATTTGTGTCTTCATCGGCAATACAAATAATATTCATACATTATTCTCCCATTTGATCTTTATCTAAGCAAAGATAGTTTAAACCCATTATTTTCAACGCTTCTTCAGTCAACTTTGGTTTATTTATTTTATATAGCATATCAATTTGTGACATAATCATATTTTCTTGAATTTGTAAGGCTTTCAGTGCTTTATTTATTTCTTCTTCTAATTCGTGAATATCTCGGTTGATTTCTCTTTGTTTATTTTTAATAGCTTTGTTGTATTTTTGTGTCCAAATTTTCTTTGCTTTTTCTACTTCGTTATCCCATTTCTTTTTTGCGCTATTAATGAGAAAACGATATTCTTCTTCCAATTTCCTGACTTCAATAAAAAGGTCTTCTTTTTTATTGGTAAATTTCCGTTCACGTAATTCTTTGCATAGTTCAGGAGAAATATTTTGACATAGATATTTTTCCCGATCAGCATCAAATTCAGATAAACAAGGATCAATTTTCACTGAACTTATTTTTTTGATATTTTCGAATTGATTTTTCTTGTTTTTTTCAGAATTTTCAAGTTCTTCTTGTTCTGTTCCTTTTTTAGTCAAAGCCATTTAAACCTCTCCTATTTTTTAATTTTAATATTTTTCCTGTATTAATGCGATTTGTACTGCCCGGGCTATAATCTCTTTAATTTCAGTTTCTTTGTACAATATGATTTGAAATATTAAGGCGATAGATTTTAAAGGTATTTCTGCCATAATGCTTCTTTGAAAACGGGACAGAAAAATATCTAAAAATACTGCCGATAAATTTTGCCAAACTTGTGGGTTTGGATTTTTTAGAAAAGGGATGAAATTATATAATTTTAGATGTTTTTTCAAAACCAACGATAGTTTTTTTAAGAAATCATCAAAATTATTGGCTGAAAGAAGTAAGTTTATGCTCTTTGCATTTAACAAAGATCCTTGAAAAAGTAAATAATCTGTAATTTCTTCTTTCGCAATTCCATTAAAATACGCACGATATAACAAGTTGAAATTATAGAAATCGATCTGAGATCGAACAAACTGATCTATAAAATCTCTCTCATCTTTCTTAAAATAACTGCTCTGCTCTAAAATATTAGTAAAATAAAATTTGTCCAAATCTTGTTCTAAATGAAAAATCTCCCCACTTTTTTCAATATGATCTAATCCACGATTGATAATGGCTTTATAAGGGGTACATTCGCAAGCAGTTCGAATTTCGGTAAAATTTTTCGCTTTAAGAAGATTTAACATAAATTCTTCCCGTTCCAAAATTACGGGAGGTTTTTCATAAATATGCTCTTTTTTCTCTTCAATACTTAATCCTTCAATTACTCCGTGAATTGCAATTTTAATATTCCAAATTTCATAACGAACCATCAATGTTCTTAAAAAAGATTGGATGGAAAAAGGAGCAGAAACTAATATTTTTTCTTCAATATCGATGTAAGTTTTCCATAAATTTCGCTCAAATTGACTAATTGTTAATCCTTCGGGCCGAAATAGTGGAAAAAAATGTTTGATATAATTTCCAAGAGATTCTAAATCTCGGAATGAAAGAATTTTTTTCCTATCTTGTGGGCTCATTAATAAGGATTTTAGCACCGCTAATTTAATAAACACATATCCGTAATCGTCAACAGTAGCGCGCATGGAAATCTCGACATTTTTTACTATTTTATTAATATATTTTTTAATTATAAGATAAGAAAATAAAAAAACAATCTACAATGTAAAGGTAGGGATTTTCGTCCACAACAAAATTGCTACAATTAACCCGTAAACAGCCAAAGCTTCTCCCAAGGCAACTACCAGAAAAGCTTTAAAGAATCCTTCAGGTTGTTCTGCCAACATGGAGATCGCTGCTGTTCCAGTTGTTTTTATTGCAATTCCTGCTCCAAGAACTGATAATCCCACTGCTAAGCTTGATCCAATTGCAAGACCTAAAGCAACCAAGCTTGTATCAAAAGTAGCTGTTGTTGTATCGCCTTGGGCTAATACAGATACTGTGTTAATTGAGAACACCAAACTGAGTAATAATACTATTTGAAAACTAAATAGTAAAAGATAGAATTTGTTTTTAGCACGCGTTATTATACACCTTCGTTTATTCAAAGCGTATTATATAAAAAATAACTTTTCCTTTGGTTTAAATCTTTCCTTTAAATGCAAAAATATTTAAGTTCGAATTGAAGTATAATAACTGCTTTAAAATAAGGAGAGGAAGAAATTGACTTCAGATTTTTTAAAAAAGCTTAAATTGAAATTCTTTTCAGTTTTTGCCAATCACAAAAAATCCGAATTAGAAGATCCCTTGGAATTTCCTATTCAGCAAGAAACCTTTTTGGAAGAATTACGTAAGTTTCAAAAGCAGTGTTTTATTCTGGAGAATTCCTTTACTTCTTACAGTTCTCTCTCTCATGATATGGAAAATTTGGGACAATATCACTCTATCCTAAAACAGTTTAAAAGAATAATTAAACGACGCATGAGGGAAATACGAAAGGTAATGAAAAGATATCGCTCTTTCCTATCAAGTCAATCACCCTTTTATCACAATTATTTTCCCGCCCTTTATTTTTCAAATAGTAAAGGAAAAGAATTGTAGAATAAAGGTTAATGTGTGGATAAGATAATTCGCACCGAATCCGCTACACTGGCACAGTGATCGCAGGCTTCTTCAATATGTTTCGCTACACTTAAGAATTGCATGATATATCGCAAGGGAATATCCATACGATTATATAAATGACCATGTAGATCACGGTAGAGTTCATCGACTTTTTCTTCTACTTCATCTATGGCATTACAATAATTCGGGGCTTTAGAAAGGTCGTCACCCAAAATCTTCATCAAATCACGTAGCCGTTCACCCATTTCTACGAAAGCCGAAATCAAAGCTTGGAATTTAGGAATCATAGAATCATCTTTCTTTGGGACATATTTAATATTCCCCAATCTGACTGATGCACCTGCTTGATTTCCCATTACATCCGCCATTTTCATAACTAATCTGAAAAAATCCGAACGATATATACTAACTGCTTGTGCGATGATCTCTAAATTTTTTCGTCTAAGTTTATTTGCTTCTTTTTCGAAATTTCTAATTTTTGCGATACTGTCGTGGATTTTTTCTCGATCTGCAAAGAAAGAATTAATGCATAAACCCATTTCTTTAAATGTTTGGCTGATATATTTGCTCTGGGTTTCTAAATTGGTGAAAACAATTCGTTCCATTTGATCCATTTTTTTCACTGCTTAAATTATCATAAGCTTTCCCTAAAAAAATATCGTTTTATTTTTACTATGTTAAATTACAAAAAAATATGCTAAATCCTTGAATTCAGCAGCCAGTTAAAGAAAACAGTCAAAACACCTGTGAAAATAGCAGCAAAAACCATTTGCAAGCCAAATTTCAGAATACTTTCTCGGCTCAGTTTGGCTAAGAATGATCCCAATAAGAATAATACGATGATAGATAGACAAAAAGATACAATATATTGCAATAATGTTGCAGGTTGAGTAGGATTTCCAAATAAGAATGGTAATACTACAATAATAACCCCTGCAAAGGGGGAGAAACCATCAACAAATGCCGCAATCTTTCCTGCAAATTCTTGTGCTTCTTCAAAAATGGTTTTTGATTCTTTATTTGAATTTTTCTTCTTTTTTTGGGGTAATTTTTCCAATTTATTGGATTTTTCTGTTATATTTTTAGATACAAAATCCAAATCCAATTTTATAGGTTTTTTCAACCATTTCTGACGGGGGGTTTTTTTGCTGATGGAAAATGAAGATATTTTTTCAAATCTTCCAAGAGCCAATTCGATATCATGTTCGGAATACTTGGGTTCATTACTATCATTATTTTGTTCATTACCCTCCGCGTCAATTAAGCCCAATACCTGCTTCATCTGAATCACGTTAAGAGAACGTTCTGCAGATTCGGCTAAATGACTACCCGTCAATCCTGAAATTCCGATAGCAATAGCTGTAGTTAACCCACTAAAAAATAGATATCCGCTTGTCTGCAAGCTTGAATTAGCAATAAAAAATGCAAAACCAGCCAAAACAATACCCAATGCTGTTAAAATTCCGTCAAAAAAGTTCATGACAAAATAGCGTCTAATTATGGGGCCTGCTTCTGAGATTTCCCATAATACTTTCCAATGTTCTATCCGTTTTTTCGGTTTAGTTTTTTTCGACATTTCTGTGTCAAATGTTTATAGAGTGCTTACTAATTTATAATATTTGAAGCGTTAATAATTAATTTAACGCTGCTTTTTAAGTAAATTTAACATGGGAAGTATGCATCTGCATATCCTCTGTATTATTGATTTTAAAGTCGTACCAATCTTCTAAAGTGGAATAAATAGGTATTTCATACGATTTATCCTTTTGTTCCAGCTTTATCTTGCCTAGATAAATGGATTTTCCTCGAGCACCTTGGATATCTAAGTTTTTAATAATTTGGCCAATTTTTGAAATCACTTTCGGATCTTTGATAAACATAAAATTAGGTTTTTCATAATTTTTAGAATTTCGAGCATGTTGACGGAGGTTTTTTGGAACGGCAATTTCGGGGTCAATTTCAAACTCGAATGAGGGTAATCCTCCGAGAGAATATATCCAAATTGCTTTCACGTTTTTGTAATCGTGCCATTTGGGGATTTTCCAATTAAATCGAGTTAATGAGATTTTCGTCCGAGGCATATCATTATCAACACCTCACTTTACAAAAATCTTTTTTATGATAAAAAAAATTTTAATTAAAATTCCAGATCTAGAATAAAATTTAGCAGATATTCGTTCTACAAAAATTTTATTCATCAGCTAATTTAATATCACGAAAAAAATGAAAATTAGTTATATCGGATCTGGATATGTTGGTCAAGTAAATGCAGTTGGTTCTGCATATTACGGTCATGATGTAATTCTGATGGATGTTGAAGTAGAAAAAGTGAACTCCATCAATAAAGGAATCCCCACGATTTTTGAAGTTCATTTGGAAGATAACATGAAGGAATTAGTTCTTGAAAAGAAAAAATTGAGAGCTACCTTGGATTTGGTGGAAGCTGTAAATCAGACGGAAATTTCTGTAATTTGCGTGGGCACTCCCGACAAAGGTGGCATGATTGACCTTTCTTATATTCAAGAAGTAGCCAGCAGTATCGGGAAAGTCTTAAAGACAAAATCCAATTACCATGTAGTGGTGGTTAAATCAACCGTAGTTCCTGGAACCACTTTGAAGTTAGTCAAACCCCTTCTGGAAGAATATTCCGGTAAGAAAGCAGGAGTAGACTTTGGACTTGCTATGAATCCAGAATTTTTGAGGGAAGGTGTAGCGTGGTACGATAGTATCCAACCAGACAGCATTGTAATTGGTAGCGAAGATGAAAAGACCAAGAAGATAATAAGAGAGATGTATTCTTGGGCACCTGAGGAAAAATTCACCTACGTTGGCATCAATGCGGCTGAAGCAATAAAATATGCCAAAAATTCCTTTTTAGCCATGAAAATTACTTTTGCAAATGAATGGGCGAATTTCTGCGATAAAGTGGGTATAGATGCTCGAGAAGTCTTAGAAGCCATCGGTGCAGATAAACGAATTAGTCCCATGTTCCTTAGAAATGGACCTGGTTATGGAGGTAGCTGCTTTCCGAAAGATGTGAATGCTATTGTTCATGCTGGGCATGTTAATCATGCTCCTTTTGGAATCTTGGAAGAAGTTGTTCAAATTAACCACAACCAATACTTAAAGATGATAGATTTGGCGGAAAAGGTGGTCGGTCCTTTACGTCGCAAGAAAGTAGGTGTGTTAGGCTTATCTTTCAAACCATTTACAGACGACACTCGTGAATCTCCTGCTCTGCGATTGATTTCCTTTCTAATCTCTCGTGGCTGTGAGATTAAAGCCTACTGTCCTCAAGGAATGCAAATGGCTAAAAAATGGTTTGAAGCCCACCGAATCACCGAGATTGATTATAAAAACGATGCAAAAGGTTGCACCGAAGAAGTGGATGTGATTATGGTTCCGACTGATTGGCCTGAATTTAAAGAAATTATTGCAGCAACCCGCATACCAACGATCATTGGCCATCGTTCACTAATGGATCCAGCAGAATTTCCTCATGTTTATGCTTTAGGTTATCCCAAACCATAACAATACAATTCGGAGTAAATCATAATGACACCAGTTCCATTGAAAATTCACCAACGACATATGCTAAAAACGAAGGATATCAAAAAATTATTGAGATCTCTTCAAGATCAATTGAAACTTTCTGAGGAAGCTGTAAAAAAAATTGTGTCTGCAAAGGATAGGGTAGAATGGATGAAACTCGATGGAAACCAAGAACTTTATGCCATCGATGGTGTTTTAACTTTTTGGGTGAAAGAAGGGACTTTTATCCCTTTACTTAGTTATTTAATGAAGCATTCTCTTCCCTATCCTCGAGTGAAGGTTGATCCAGGTGCGGTTAAGTTTGTTTCAAATGGCGCGGATGTGATGCGACCAGGTGTCACCGAAATTGATGCGGGAATTTCACCCGGTGATATTTTGTTGGTAGAAGATCCCCAACATGGACGAATCCTTGCAGTGGGAGAAGCACTATATTCCAGCGAACAAATGGAAGCTATGGAAAAGGGAAAAATTATCAAATGTGTTCATTCCTTAACCGATTCTATCTGGACATTTTCTAAATCCTTTAAATAGTATTTTATTATTGCATATTTAAAGGAGAATTATGCACTCTATTAAATTTTTAAAAAAATTTTAGCCTGAGGGGTAGTGCCCCTCTTTAGAGATTAGTGAAAATCTATGATCATAAATAATCACTCAATATATAGCCAATTACTTGATAAGATTAATTATTCTAATGATATTAATATATTAAACAAGTATTTTAATCAAGAATATGGGTTCATTTCTTTTTTTTCAAGTCCAAAAAAAGTTCAAGATTTCAAAACATTTTTAAAAAAAAATCTTGATAATCAAAAGAGTATAGAGTTTGATTACCAAGATTTAGGTGATTTTCAGACACCTTTTGAATTTTCAGTTGATGTGTGTAATTTTCTTTCTAAAATAACTGAAAAATCCGAAGTATTGATTGAACCAACTTGTGGAAAAGGAAATTTTGTTTTGGCAGCTCTTAAAACAATTCCATCAATTAAATATATATATTGTGTTGAAATTCAATCAAAATATGAGTGGATTTTCAAAATAAGGTTAATACTTTTTTTAAAAACTCACAGAAAAAAAGTACAAATCGAGTTTCATAATGAAAATATTTTCACTCATGAGTTTTCTCCTAAATTCCTTGATATGATGAAGGAAAAAGATTGTATTATATTAGGTAACCCCCCATGGGTGACTAATACCGAATTAGAAAAGCTTGGTTCTAAAAATTTACCAAAAAAATCGAATTTTAAAAAATTCAAAGGAATCGATTCAATTACAGGAAAAAGTAATTTTGATATTGCTGAATATATTATTTATCATCTTATTTCTAAATTTGATAAATATAATGGATATATTTGTATGTTATGTAAAAATATCGTTATCAGAAATATAATTAAAGAAAATCCTAAACTAGATTTAAATATTGGAGAAATTACACAATTAAATTTCGATTCAAAAAAAATATTTAATATTAATGCAAATGCTTCAGTTTTTATTGCCAAATTGAATAGTCCTCCTGAATATACCTGTGTTTCCACTAATTTCCATAACTCTTCCCATCGTTATGAATTCGGTTGGTATCATAAAAAATTCGTTTCAGATATTGCAAAATATAAAGAAACAGAAAAATTCGATGGTAATTTTTCTTATGAGTGGCGTCAAGGTATAAAGCATGATTTGTCAAGAATAATGGTTCTTAAAAAACACGACGATAAAGGAGAATATATTAACGGTAATAAAGAAAAAATCTCTTTAGAAGAAGATTTAATTTTTCCCTATTTAAAATCTTCAGATTTAAAGAAAATGATTGTGAATAAATCAAGATTTTTTACAATAATTACTCAAAAAAAAGTAGGAGAAGATACAAAATATATCAAAGAGAAATTTCCTAAGACATGGAATTATTTGAATCAAAATGTTGAATTATTTAGAAGGAGAAAATCTTCGATATATCGAAATAAACCAGATTTTTCGATTTTTGGTATTGGAAAATATTCTTTTGCAAAATTTAAGATAGGTGTTTCTGGTCTATACAAAAAGTTAAATTTCGCCTTAATATGTCCTATTGGAAATAAACCAGTTATGCTTGATGATACTTGCTATTTGGTACCATTTGGAAAGAAAAAAGATGCTATAATTACTTGGACTTATCTAAATTGTAAGGAAGTATCTCAATTCATGGAATCAATTACTTTTCAAGATACAAAAAGACCGTATACGAAAGATGTTTTAATGAGAATATATCTACATTCAATTGTAAAGAATATTGAATTATCAAAAATTTTAGATTTCTATAAAAAAGAATTATTTAATTTGACAAATTATGAACTTAAATTAGAAGATTTTAAGACTTATAGAAAAAATTTAGATCCTTCTAATGTAATTGAAGTTGATAAAGATAAGAAAGTATCGAAAAATAACATAATATTTACAACAAACGCTATAAAAAAGAAAAAAATAACAGATTATTTTGGATCTTAACCAGTAAGAATACTTGATTAAATACGTTAAAAATATAATATGAGAAGGAAAATA
>CAYRPF010000005.1:0-2910 GCA_964426185.1 uncultured archaeon
CAAGAAATTTTTCCTAATACAAATGCAGCCGAAGATCTACTTAGTTTTAAAATTCAAATGCGTGGATCTAATGATAGTGCAGAAAAAAAAAATACACCAAAAAAAAAAGCTGAAGCTTAAAATCCACCTGCAATTTTAGGCAAAATAGTAATTTCGCTACCTTCATCTATTTTGTTGTCTAAACCTACTTTCTTTCCATTGGCTAAGACAACGAAAGTTTTACTCTCTAATTTCAATTCTTTTAATAAGTCTCGAACAGTACGCGTGGTATTAACACGGTAGGTTTTGAGCATTCCGCTTGTATTAATTTCTTGAAGACTTTGCATTGTTTTTCCCTTCTTAGAATTAAATTTATCTACACTTATCTTTTGCAAATTTACCCATTTAAATCTTATTCATTATATAAATTGGGATATATAGGATAAATTGAATTAAAGCAGATCTTTTTTTAAGATTAGGTCTTTTTTTAAGATATTATTTGCGAAATATCGACTATAGGATATACCCCAGGTATTTGTTATGGATGATTCTCATATTTTTGCAGAGCAAGAAGTTATTATTTCCTATGTAAAGAATGCTCTCCTAGAAATTTCGCATGCTTCAGACGATAAAGAAAAAGAACATCGGTTATATGATTTATTAGCTTACTTAATTTCTTCTTCAAATGAAATTGCGCAGAAAAATGATTTTTATGAAGCTGCTGGGCGATTATACAGTGCCGCTTATTATTTAGAACAATTACATCCATCACAAGCACGAGAAATTTATGGACATGTAATTAAATATTATCGAGCCTATGTTGATCATTTAATTTCTCAAGCAAATTTTACAGAAGCTGCAAATGTTTTGTTAAAAATCAGTTCGATATTTAAAGACAAATTGAATAACGAAATAGAATATCTATCACAATTACGATTAGGCATTGAATTATTACAAAAATCACTCCGTATTCTTGTTAACAATCAAACACCAGAGCCAAATGAACATGATAAATCTCAGTTAGGGGAAATATGTCATCTTCATCAAAATTTGGCTCTGCTTTATGAAAAGCTTGAAAATTGGGAAAAAATGCTTTTTCATGCCCGTCAAGCCTTGCAAATTGCGACTAAAATTCCAGATTATATGGTAGTGGTAAATTCTTTGCAAAATATTTCACGCAGTGTGAATTATATTTATGGTAAATCAAAAAGTTTGAATGTTATACTGGAAGGAATCGATTATTTTTCAAAAGAAGCCGAAAATCTTGAAGGAAAGAACAATCTTTTGGCTTTAGCTCAAATCTATCAGATAATTAAGAATCTTTATGATCAAATTCACGATATTAATAAATTTGAAGATTACGCCAGAAAAGAAGCAGGTGTATACATCATGCTTGCAAATCGCGGGATAAAGAAACACATCAAAAACGAACAGATTTCTTCCTATTACCGAGGTGCAGCTTTGTGTTATCAATCTCTCAGTGGAAATATCATTGATGCAGCCAGTTGTTTTTTCCTAGCGGCTCAATATGCCCAAAAAGCGAAAAAATTCTATGATGCAGCAATTAGTTATGAAGATGCTGCTAAAAAGTTGGAATTACTTCATAAATATGAGAAAGCTTGGGATTTATATCAGCTGGCAAGTTCTTCTGCACTTCGTGCAGGAGATTATGAAGTAGCAATTTTGAATTTGTTTAATGCTGAATCAGCTGGGTTAAAAATTGAAGAAGATATCCAGAGTTTATATCATAAATTACATAAATATTTACAACAATATGCCCAAATTCAACACGCCAAACTAAATTTCTTCATTTCTGGAACATTATACTTAGAAGCTGCCGAAAATCTGCATAAATTGCCCAATCCTTCCTTAGAAGAAATTCGTTTACTCCTTCATTTTTGTTTTCACGAGTATATTTTATTATTTCAAGAAACGGACATTAAAAAGTATCCATTAAGTACAATCTACTATGTAGGAGTTTTAATTGGCATTTTGAATCCAATTGTCCAATCATTTCCAAAAGAAATTTTGAGAAAAAGTAATAAATCTGAAGTCTTTTCATCTAGACACTATTTCAATATTTTTCCTACTCCTGAATCTATTCTTGATTATATCCGAAAAAATGCACCACAAAAATATATTGATTTATTTATAAACATGATTAGATTTTTAAAGACCCATCAACCACTGCGAAAATCCTTTTTTGTCAAAAATCACTTACTTTTTTCTGAGCATGGTATTACAGAAATTAAGAAGATCCATGATTTAATACTGGTAAAACCAGAGTTGTTTCCTCAAATGTGATGTGCAATGTGCAGCTCAACGCTATTTAACTTAACACAATTGGAAGATCCTTCCAATAAGAAATTGTATCAATTTTTGGATTATTTAGCTCGAATTTTGAAAGCAACCAAAGCTCCGTATGTGCGCGATTTAGTTGCTTTGGATTATCTTACAACAACTCTTAAGATGGATTATAAAACCGCCGAAATTTTTATGGAAAAACTCCATGAATCAAAAATCATCCAGTATGATCAGCACGGTGCATTTCCTGGTTGTTTCGTAACTGCAAAAGGCACCCAAATTTTAAATGATCTTCATAAAATTTTCGGAGAATTAAAATCACTATATGAAAATCAACCAAAAAGTCCATCTAAACCTTTCATTGTGGGAAAAACTCAAGAATCGTCCGACATGGAATCTCTTCAAAACACCTTATCTTTAGAACCTTATTCAGAAAAACTGATATACCGCTTTTTAAGATATCATTTAGAAGTAATACGACATTCTTCTGTTCCATACTTACGAGATTTGGTTGCTGAAAGTTATCTAAAAGATAATGAACATATGAGTTATCAACAAGTTGCCGATTTTTTGGAGTGGCTAGTTGATCAAGGTATTTTAGCTTACAATCAATTTGGTGCTTTTCCA
>CAYRPF010000005.1:3010-8061 GCA_964426185.1 uncultured archaeon
AAAACTGGACAAAAAGAAAAAAACTCGTTAATTAATCAAAGCCATGGTTCTTTTTCAGTATCTAAAGCCGTTCCATCGATTCCCTTTAAAATTGCTATCTCTTTTTTCAGCAACTTATACAAATACATGGCATTCAAAGGTTTTGGAATGAAAAGATCGCAATTTAACCATTTTTTAGCCTCAGCCGTCTGTGCTTCAATATAGATTCCCAGCTCACTGTGCGCCCCAGATAGGGCGATTAAAAAGATGTGCTTAAGATTCTGATTGTGCTTCACACGATAACAGAATCTAAATGCCTTCGCATAATCAGTATCCATATTAATTACAATTATCTGCACACTTTGAGAACCTAATATCTGATAGGCTTCCTCAAACGTTTTTACATGATACAAACTAAAGCCTTTCTCTTCAAATACATCAGTAAATCGATTAATTGAAGGTGAATCTTCCATGTTTATCAACAAAATTGTGCTGTATCCGTATTCCATATTTGTTTTCCTCCGTTTTCCAAGATTTTATATTCAAAAAGTTTTGGTATTATTTGGTCCTCCTTTCACTTCTAGGATAATAATGGGTGTGAAGCAAATGATGGGCTTCATGACTCCCTAATTCTTTCAAGAAGTTAGCATATAAACGCTGCACTGCCGTATTTTCATGTGATAATCTCACAGAATAATGTTTGTCTAGATCATATAGGGCTTGAGCACGTTTTTTGATTACTTCTAAATCCATTCCCCTGGGTTGACCTCCTCCATTAATACAACCTCCAGGACAAGCCATGATTTCGATGAAGTGATAATTATTCGGATTACCAGCCCGAATTTCATCACAAATAATTCGAGCATTTTTAAGCCCGCTGGCTGCCACGCAGTTGAGTGTCATTTCAGGAGTGATCTGAATTTTCGCTTTTTTTATTCCCTCAAGGCCTCTGACTTGCGAAATTTCCAAGTTTTCCAAATTCTTTTTATTCACTAACCAATAGGCAGTCCGTAATGCCGCTTCCATAACACCACCTGAAGTTCCGAAGATCTTTCCCGCTCCAGTACTTTCACCCAAAGGATCATCATACTTAGAATCTGGTAGCATTTTTAGATCAAGCCCGAATTTCTTGATCATCCGAATTAATTCCCGGGTGGTCAGGACGGCATCTGTATTTGGAAGACCATCATTAACCAACTCAGAGCGCTCTGCTTCGAATTTCTTGGCCATACACGGCATAATTGCCACTTGGTAAACTCGCTTCGGGTTGATTTGCTTTTTTTCTGCCCAAAAACTCTTGATAATTGCACCTTGCATGCTCATAGGTGATTTACAGGTGGACATATGTGGGATTAAGTCTGGAAATTCATGTTCCATAAATTTAATCCAACCAGGACTGCACGTGGAAATTAAGGGTAATGTTTCGCCGTTTTTTATTCGTTTTACCAGTTCGTTAGCCTCTTCTAAAACAGTTAGATCCGCGCCGAAAACGGTATCAAAAACCGCATTAAAACCCATACGCTTCAATGCAGTAACTAATTTACCCGAAACATCGGTGCCAACGGGAATTCCGAATTCCTCACCAATAGTAACAGAGATGCTCGGTGCAATTTGGACAGTTACTACTGTATTAGGGTCATCAATGGCTTCCATCACTTCGGTACTTACATCACGCTCTTTTAATGCACCTGTTGGACAAACTCTAACACATTGCCCGCAAAGCACGCAAGAAGATTCATGGATTGTTTTTCCAAAGGTGCTGGTAACAATGGATTCAAATCCCCGTTTGGTTACATCTATAGCGTGAACACTTTGAACTTCATCGCAAACTTTTACACACCTCAAACAGAGAATGCACTTATTTGGGTCTCTAACCAATGCCATACTGGTTTGATCCAAAGGATTTTGTCGTTTTGAACCCAAAAAGCGGTGTCCTCGAATATTATATATCCCCGCCAAATCTTGTAATTCACAATTTCCGTTTCTTTCGCAGTAAAGGCAATCCATATCATGATTTGCAACCAAGAGTTCTACAATAACTTTACGAATTGTTTGAATTCTTGGGGTATTCGTATAAATCTTCATTCCATCTTTCACAAATGTGCAACATGATGGGACTGGTTTCGGTGCACCTTCTATTTCTACCACACATATTCGGCATGATCCAGTAGGTGTGACATCCTCTAAATAACAAAGAGTAGGGATGTGAATGCCGTAATTTCGGGCTACTTGAAGAATCGTTTGATTATCTTCTGCCTCAATTAGAATATCGTTTATCCATATTTTAACCGGTTTAGGGCTGATTAAATTTGTTGTAGTTGTTGCCATTTCTTTCTCCTCCATATTATTCTAAAATTACTGCATTGAACTTGCAGTTGGATTTGCATAATCCGCATTTCACACATTTTTCTTCCACAATATAGTGTGCTTGCTTTTTCTCTCCCAGAATTGCATCGTTTGGGCAATTTAATTTGCACAATCCGCACCCAACACATTTTTCTGCATCAATCCTGAAAGATAGCAGACCGATGCAAGCTTTAGCGGGGCAACGGTTTTCATAAAGATGTGCTTCATATTCATCTCGGAAGTAATTCAAGGTGGTTAGCACAGGGTTTGGGGCACTGTTACCTAAGCCACATAAGGCTGTGTCTTTGATAACATACGCGAGTTCTTTCAGAGAGATCATACTTTTCATTCGATCTACGACTTCATAATCATTTTTCGGCTTTTGTGTCAATTTGGTTAAGATCTCCAATAACCTTCGAGTTCCCTCTCGACATGGAATGCATTTTCCACACGATTCTTCTTGGATAAACTTCATGAAAAATCGAGCAGTATCTACCATGCAAGTAGATTCGTCCATGATTACCAAACCACCGGACCCCATCATGGCTCCGACTTCTTTCAGTTCTTCATAATCAATAGGTGTGTTAATTAAATGGGCTGGGATGCAACCTCCAGATGGACCACCAATTTGGGCCGCCTTGAATTTCTTTCCATTGGGAATTCCACCCCCGATTTTAACTATTTCACGAATGGTAATACCCATGGGAACTTCGACCAAACCTGCATGCTTGATTTTTCCAGTCAGAGAAAATACCTTAGTGCCTCTGGATTTATTGATACCCCACTCTGCGAATTTGGCTGGGCCGTAATTGAGGATTTTAGCGATTTGTGCAATCGTTTCTACGTTATTGATATTTGTTGGATTGCCGTATAATCCATAAGTAGCGGGATAGGGTGGTTTGATTCGAGGCATACCACGTTTACCTTCAATAGATTCTATCAATGCGGTTTCTTCTCCACAAACGAATGCACCTGCACCCTTTTTTATTTCAATTTCAAAATTAAATCCAGAATTTAAGATGTTTTTCCCTAATAATCCTCTTTCTGAGCATATCGAAATAGCATTAGTCAATTGTTTGATGGCAATGGGATATTCGGCCCTGCAGTAAATGATTCCTTTAGATGCTCCTATGGCATATCCCATGATAATCATTCCTTCAATAACCGAGAAAGGATCTGATTCTAAAACAGCCCTGTCCATGAATGCTCCGGGGTCTCCTTCATCTGCATTACATATAACGTATTTTTGTCCGTCTGGGCTTTGGGCATCACGACAGAACTGCCATTTTTGACCAGTAGGAAAACCTCCACCACCACGACCACGCAGACCGCTGGTTTTAATATCATCGATCACCTTCTGGGGATTTGCTTCTTCCAGCACTTCGGCTAAAGCCTTAAAACCATCTTCATAAGCAATATATTCTTCAAATGATCGCGGATTTACCACTCCACAGCGGGAAAGGACAAATTTTTTTTGATTTTTAAAGAATTCAAAATCTGAAATCAAAGGAATATCGGAAAAATCTTCATCAGAAGAAGATGGTTCCACAGGATATTTGCCTAACACCCATTCCCTAATAATTTCTTCCTTTTGGAGGGTTCTTTGAATAATTTCGACTACTTTATCCGATGTAATCTGTTTATAAGCCACTCGTGCTTTACCAGGTAATTTAATATCTACAATTGGTTCTAGGAAACATGAACCAACGCAGCCAACGGGGATTATTTCTATATCGAGTTTATATTTCAGTGCTTCCGATCGGAACGTGTCAAATGTTGCTTGAGCCCCAGAGGCCAATCCACAAGTTCCCATTCCGATAAATATTATAGGTTTTGAATTTTGAATGTGTTTGGCTTTACGGTATTGATCTTGAGTAAGTGTGATTGCTTTCTTGTTGATTGTATTCTTACTGTTTGCATTCTTGCTGTTTGCAATCTTGTTGTTTGTATTCTTGCTGTTTGCATTCTTATTGTTTGTATTTTTATCAATTTCATTTATATTGGTAGATCTTGTTTTCTTTGTCGTTCCTTTTTTACGTGAAATTTTTTCCGTCATCACTTTCATCTCCTTTAATTTCATTTGTATTTCCGTAGGATTTTCTTGACATCGCTTGGAGAAACGTTTCCATAAAAGTCGGAATCAATATTTACTACTGGGCTTAATGCACAAGCTCCCAAACAAGCGACCAAATTAAAAGTAAATCGACCATCCTTTGTGGTTTCTCCTGCTTTACACTTTAATTCTTGTTCAAAAACCGGGATCAATTTTTCCGACCCTTTAACATGGCATGCTGTGCCGGTGCACAAGTTAATTACATGGCGACCTAATGGCTCGAGTCGAAATTGAGCGTAAAATGTTGCAACTCCATAGATTTTTGATGATGGCAGATTTAGGTATTCTGCTATTTCATAGGTATTATCTTCAGAGATGTATCCGTATTCACTCTGTACGGCTTGGAGCACTGGAATCAATTCTGAAGCATCTCCTTGCTTGAAACGGGAGAGGACATCTGATATTTTTGCTGGCATTAGTTTTTTTAAACCTCCAGAAAGTTTTTTATTTCGATTTTCAAAGGATAAAATCGACATTAGATTAATTGATTTGTATCATGATAGCTATGGAAAGAATACTTAATAATGATGAGAAATCGTAACATAATGGATCATTATAGATCATTTTATTGCATAAGTGTTATTCCATAATATAAATGCGTCATACTGAAAAA
>CAYRPF010000005.1:8161-9540 GCA_964426185.1 uncultured archaeon
AAAAAATAATCACTAAGAAAATCCTCGGCTTTCCAAAGAGATAGAAAGATTAATAGCAAGATCCAGAATCCGTAAAATTGCGGGGATCAAAATGGGTCCCAAGTGAAAAGGATGAATTCGATACCCCCGGGATTTCTGCACAATAACAATATTTTGGATTTCCCTAGTCAATAAAGGTAGCCAGCTAAGTGCAATAACTCCTGCAAAAATAATTTTTGTCGGAATTTTTAACTTACGCAGAGTTACAACCAATTCCATTGGAGGAGTTGTATACGTAAATAAAAATGTAGTTTGAATCATGATTAGCAAAGTAAAGGCAAAACTGGCAAATTCACGTAAGGCATCTAACCAATTCCAAGTGGCAAAATAGAATAAAAGAAAAAGGACCAGAAAATTCAATACCAAAATTTTCGCAAAACCTTTAATTCCTTTCCATGAATATTTCAGTGAAATCATGAGAAGGATTTCAATTCCAAAAATTACCCAGCGCCAAGATAGAAAAAGTGGTAAAAAGGCTAAAAAATTCATTCCAATAAATAATCCCAGTTTAATAATAGGATGGACATGAAATTTGTATTTCATTTTAGCCGTTTTTTTCCTTTTGGGCATATTTCCACATCCAATTGGGTTGTTTTGCCATAAGTTCTGATTTATGAAGCCGGGTGATTTTAGTGTCTTGAATATATAAGATTTCTTGGCATAGATTTCCAATCAGCCAAGGATCGTTACTCGCTATTAAGATGGTCATTTGTTTTTGTTGATGAAGTTTATATAACCATTTACAGAGAGAAATCTTGTTTTTATAATCTAAATGGATAGACGGTTCATCCAAAATTAATATTTTGGGTTGAAGGGCAATTACGGAAGCCAAAATAACCCGCTGTTTCTGGCCTGCTGAAAGATTCATGGGAATTCGATCTTTCAAATCCAGTATGTTTAGTTCTTGTAATGCTGTAATGGCGCGCTGGGAATCCAGTTTCAAATTATGTAAACCAAACTCAACTTCCTCTAAAACCGTATTGCTGAATAATTGTGCATTAAGGTCTTGAAAAACCATGCCAATACTCGGAGCTAAATCTGCTAATTTGGATTTATGGACTAAATGACCATCAATTTGGACTTCCCCTGAATAATATGTTCCCTTTATGGCAAGAGGGATGATTCCTTTAAGTATGTATGCAAATGTTGTTTTACCTATCCCAGATTCCCCTGCGATTCCCAGAATTTCTCCCGAATTAATTTGAAGATTTATTTGTTCGAATATTGGATTATCCCGATTGTATGCAAAAGAAAGATTACGCACATCAATGATGGAATTAGTACTGGTTGATTTCTGTTGAATATTCTCTTGAAGGGTCATTTTTCAAGACTCGCAGGGA
>CAYRPF010000005.1:9640-23429 GCA_964426185.1 uncultured archaeon
GAAGAATTTTTGAAGATGATTGATAGATAACTTAAAAAAAGGAAGCAAGTAATTACTTTAAAGCTTTCACATTTGTTGAAATCTTGCGTAGACAGCAGATGGTTTTATCTTTTGAAAGATATAAAATGCAATATAGCAAGTAAGAATACTCGGAAGGCTGGAAGTAATCCCGCATATCAGCGCAAATTTTACCAAATCATACGAAATTCCAGTAATTGGAATAGATACAAAGCCGCTGATATTCCAAAAAGCATTAAAAAGATTACTAAATCCTGTTACATAAGGGAATTGAAATAGAGTCCAAACCATGAATGATGCTATCCACCACACAGTGCTTCCCAGTATACCCACAAAAATCGGGCGGATACTCGGGATTCGAATCAAAAATACGAAATCTAATAGTATACCAATCACTAATCCAACCAGAATTTTATATAATCCTGGAATTGCTCCAAAGAAACTGGTCGGTGCGGCTATAATTCCAAAAATGAGCATATAAATTGTTGACGTGCCAAACCAATCATTAACAATATATTTCGTAAGAGTAATGAACAGAAAATTGATTGGGAGCATAATCAACACGCCTGCAACGATGTGGGAAAAAATTGCAATAAATGCAGGGCTTAAAAGGAGATCAATTCCGACATTAGCAGCGCTCATCAAAGCAATAAAGATGAAATTAACCAGAGTCAGGTTCCATTTTGGTCGTCTGGTTAATGAATCCGATTTATTAGCCATTGAATTTGAATTAGAAGAGTTATTCATAGTTCCTCAAAAAAATAAAAGGAAGTTACTTTCTAAATGTAGAGAAAATGATTTTTTGATGTTCCAAAATCCACATTGAAGGATCAAATTTAACCATCTAGTGTCAAATTTTGATCATTCCCATAATAAGTTCAGATAAAGAAAATTTCAAATAGTTGTTGATCAGAATGATAAATATTATGATTTTGCAAAAATTATTCGCTTGGTTTGCCGCTACACCCTCTATTTGGGTTGATTATCTTTACCAAGCTTTATTTCCTCTAGGATTAAAAGCATTTTTTTGGAATTTCGGCGCTTTCTTAATTCTTTCTTTGTTATTTCTCCTTATTCGAATACAAAAAAAAAGATTTTACAATCAAAAATTGGAAATAACCAAAGATGAATGGAGAATAATTGGATTATGGTCAATCTCAGGAATATTTTTCACTCCCTTTATGTTTGTTGGAGCTTTCTGCGCTGGATTTTATGTAATTATTGTCTTATTGCGATTATTTCGAGAAAAAAAAGCTACAATATCTCAGAAATTCGTGTTTTTAGTCGAATCTCTCTTTATATTGCTGATAGAAATTGGTGGAATAGGTATTCTCATTTTCTTATGGCTTAAATATTCCATGATGGCGGGATTTGTGGTTATAATAAGTATGATTGTAGTTGTATTAATTGGAGTTAGTGCACTTATTGCAAAATTCAAGATCTCTAAAGAAATTTCTTCCATTATGAAGAAACCTTTGAAAGCAAAAAATCCAATTAAAATCACCCTTCTTGCATTTAATATTTTATGTGGAATAACTTTTATCAGTGCCATGCTTCTGCCCATCCATTCGGTTCCGATTCAAATTGCAGATAATTCTTCAACTTTTGAATTTAAAACAATCACTTTCAATATTCGCAATGCAGGTGCGTCTGAAAAAAAATTGCAAAATAACTGGCAAAATCGAAAGAGCTATCTGGTTGAATATATCAATTCATTAGATCTTGATTTCTTCGGTGTTCAAGAAGCTTATTTCTCTCAGCTTGAGTATATTCGTTCTCATCTTATTGATCGAACTTATCGTTATACCGGAGTGGGAAGAAATGATGGGGTGAAAGGTGGAGAACATGCAGCTATTTTTTATGATTCCCAATTGTTCAAATTTTTGGATGGAGATTCATTTTGGCTATCTTCAACTCCTTCTATTCCTTCAAAACAATGGGAAAAATCAAATTATAGAATATGTACCTGGGTATTATTCGAGCATCAAGCCAGTAAGGTACGTTTTTTCGTGTTTAACACCCATTTTGCAGAACCGAAATACCCAGAAGTACATATCAAGGCTGCGGAGTTAATAATTGAAAAAATAGAATCTCTCTGTGGTGATCTCCCGATCATATTAATGGGTGATTTCAACATGATAAATACCACTGATGCATACCACTATATTACAAATCACGAGATAATCAATTTTAGAGATAGCTATGTTGAATATCATAATGGATCGACTCCGTTTGATTATACCAACAATCAGTTTGGGCAAGTTTCGGAAAATGAGAAGAAAAGAATTGATTATATCTTTATATCTTATAATATTGTAGTAGATGAATGTAGCATCTTAAAAGATTCATATTCCGATGGATTATTCTACAGCGATCATTTTCCTGTATTGCTGAAAGCTACAATCGTAATTTAAGCAT
Source organism: uncultured archaeon (assembly GCA_964426185.1). Taxonomy (GTDB): domain Archaea; phylum Asgardarchaeota; class Lokiarchaeia; order Sigyniarchaeales; family Promethearchaeaceae; genus Harpocratesius. Next base: position 12,077 of record CAYRPF010000005.1, read on the forward strand.
TTTGTTAATTTACTGAAGGAGAACCTTTATTAACTCCTTTGCTCATTTCAATCATTAGAAAAGTTAAAACAACATCAAATACAATAGAAGCGAGAGGATTCGGAACATATAGTGCAACCGATACACTTTCAATTAGTATAGTGAGTTAAAAAAAAAAGTCACGATTTTTATCTTTTAGTGACGTTTACCCGCTTTGTGAATCGCCATCCCATGAGTATCTTCAACAGCTTCCAGGACGATTTCACTTAAGGTTGGATGAGAATGGATAACGCTGGCTAATTGATGAGTAGTTAATCCAAGACGCATTGCTACGGAAATTTCTGAAATTAATTCTGCTGCTGATTCTCCAATACATGAGGCACCAACTATGTGATCAGTGTGAGCATCAACAATTACCATTAAGAATCCATTTTCTTCGGCCATGCATTTCGCTTTTCCAGAAGAAGCGTATGAGAAACGACCTATCAAGATATCTCCATATTTTTCTTTTGCTTCCTTTTGTCGTAATCCGACTGAACCAATATTGGGATGAGTGAAAGTAGTTGCTGGAACAGTATTAAAATCGGCTTTCTGAGGATATACTCCCTCGAATCCCCCAATACTGCTCAATGCGTTCATTACTGCAATGTCACCTTGATAACTGGCAAAATGGGCTAACATAAGAATACCTGTACAATCTCCAATCGCATAAATCCCTGGAAATGATGTTTCCATTGTTTCGTGATTAATCGGGATTGATCCACGTTGAAGTTTAATTTGAAACTTTTCTAATCCTAAATCTTCGGTGTATTTTTCTCGCCCGATGCTGACCAAACACATATCAGCTTCCACTATTTGTTTTTCTGCCTGTTCTATTTGTTCACGGGGAATTTTTGCATCGCAGACTACCGCACGAACACAGTTCTCTGTATCTTCTACCGATAATACATTTTTTGACTCATGAATTTCGATACCCAGATGTTTGAATTTCTTCTTTAACGTTTTTACTACCAGTTTTTCTTCATTTGCCAGTATTGTTGGAAGATATTCAAGGATAGTGACTTTGGAACCAAATTCGGCAAAAATATTAGCAAATTCACATCCGATCACTCCGCCTCCGATAATAATTAGTGTTTTAGGAACTGTTTTAAAGTCTGCTCGTAAAATATCATTTGAATCTAAAATTCGTTTGTGATCAATATTAAATGCTGGAATTGCGGCTGGTTTCGATCCAGTTGCTAGAATAACCCGCTTTGCCCTTATTTCTTGGGCTATATCATCGTCTTTTCTAATATTTAAGGTAAAATTAGTATAGATATTTCCTTCAACTAAAGATCCAAAACCTTTGAAAATTTGAACTTTTTTAATTTTGCAAAGTTGAGCTATCCCATCTGTGAGTTCTCGAACTACTTTATTTTTCCGTTCGACTGCTGTTGGAAAATCGTATTCAATGGGACCTTTTATATGAATTCCAAGCAAATCCGATTTTTCTTTGATGTCTGCAATCATTCTAGCAGAAGAATACAAAGCTTTGGTAGGGATGCATCCCCAATTACTGCATGTTCCTCCTAATCTTTCATCCTTCTCAATTAATGCTACTTTTGCACCATATGCTGCTGCTCGCAAGGCTGCATGATAACCACCTGGTCCTGAACCAATTATTGCCAGATCAAAAATTTCTTCAAAGCTCATAAGGATCAAAAAACGCGCTTAAACATAAAGCTTATGCAATGTGTTCGTCGAAATTAATTTTGCGTCAAAAATTTCAGGTGTTTTTAGTGAAAATGATCACGAATTTTGCAATTTTGATCAAAACCATGATAAAGAAAAGAAGATAATATTTGGTATATTTCAATCTTCGTATTTTAATTGATTTTGGATATCTTCATCGCTTTGGTCAACATCAGTTTTTAATGGGCCTCGAGATACTTTAATTTCATATTGTTTTTCTAATGGTTTCAACTGATCAACAAAACGATCTTTTAGTAAATAGAAGAGGATTGCCTCAATTGTAGCTGCTAAAAAGAAAAAACTTTTTCCAAATGCAACATCTGCAGATGGATCGTTCGGGGGATAATTTTCAATTACATAAATCCAAACGCTCACAAACAAACCAATGGTTCCAATAATGCATGCAATATTTCGGCGAATTTCTTTTCTAATAGGACCAATATTTGCTATTGAAGGATGGAATTGAGAACGATAGAATTCGAAAGAAAATATTCCAAATCGAAATGCTTTGATCGAAAACAATAAAATACCCACGCTAACTAGAATTGTGCTGTGAAACTGGATATTGATGATAAAATCTTCAAACCATGTAGTATGAATCCGGTATTCCCATAAGAAAAAGAGAGTCATAAATTGAGAAAACGAATAAACAGCAAATAGAAATATGTATCCATAAATTAAGTAGCTGAAATATAGCGTAATTGGAGCAGTCCATTTGTATTTTTTATAGGCTTCTGCAGATTCGGTTTGTTCTCCCGAAAATTCTAAGGTACCCCCAATTATTCCAAATCCAGCTAGAATATAGATAATAAAGCTAAATACATAAGCCGTTTTGAAATGAATTAAGTTGGTGAAATAAATTTCAATATTTTGTAAAACAGATGCACTATCTTGGTGATCGGTTAGAAAATATATAACTATAGTTAACACTGCTGAAACAGCAAGATAAACAAAGAAAATGATTTTATTTTCCATGCGATAAAAAATTCGGCCTAAAATGGGACAGACAAGACCAACAACAAGTATGATAAGTAAAAGGATCCAAATACTTATTTCCATAACTAGAATGTTAGCTGGATACCTTTTTCAAGATTTTGATTCTTTAAAAAGCAAGAATTACAAGGTATTATTTTTTCTCTTGAATTATCAAAAGATATGGAAATTGAAACATTATTTGAAACTTTGATAAATGGGGAAAATCCCATCGAACAAATTCAAGCTGCATATGATTTAGGAAAACATCCTGATCATGAAGCCGCGTTAAATGCACTTTTAAAAGGATTGTTGGTTCCCGATTCGGATGTAAAACTCACAATTTTAGATATTCTCCTTCAACCAGAGTTTTTTAGCGAGAAAATTGTTTTACCCCTATGTGAGCTGTTAAAGGATGAAGATAGTGAAGTCAGGGCACAAGTTGCTGAAATATTGGGGACTACTAAAGACAAACGTGCAATTCCTCCATTGATTTCTATATTACAAGATCTTGATAAAATTGTTAGATATTCTACCATGGCTGCCTTAGCAAATATAGGAGATATGAGTTGTGTGCCTGCAATTGAAAGATTTATTGATTCTGAAGATTGGGAAGATCGATATCATGCAGTGGATGCTATCGGAATGCTGGCATCGCCCCAATCAGTTCCAATATTAATAAAGGCTTTGAATGATTCTCATTGGAAAGTAAGGGAAAATGCAGCACTAAATGTTGGGCATTATAATCAAAAAGAAATTATCGAAACTTTGCTGAAATTACTTGATGATGATTCCGAGGAAGTTCAAGCTGCCGCTGCCTATACACTGGGGGAGATTCGGTCAAAACAAGCATTGCCAATGTTGATCGATTTTTTAAAATCAGATTCTGATGATTTGGTACTAGTTGCATTAGAATCTTTGACTAAACTAAAAGATCCCAGCTCAATCCCTAAAATAATCTCTCTTCTCTATCATCCTTCTCCAGAAGTTGCTCATGCTGCACGTGAAGCTTTGGATGCTTTTCGGAATGTAATTTTAATTGAACCGTTAGTTTCTGCTTTAAGAGAAGATGTTATTATCAAATATTTGGTGCATCGATTGGAAAAAACTGAAGAACTTCAAAATCATGAAAGACCTCTATCTAAATTAATTAAAACCTTACAACTCCCATTATGGGTTGAAATGTTGTTAGATGAAATCATGATAAAAGAGAAAGAAAATGCTACTGAATCAAAAAAAAAATGGGAAAAGAAAAAAGTAAATTGAATTGCTTTAGAACAAAGAAGAATTTTTAACCTTCAATTTTTTTCTTTTTTAAATTCCGTGCGATTTGATCTGGATTTTTTTCTTTTTCTTCCAAAAAAACCGCTTTTTCATGCTCAGCATCCACAACACGTTCTTTCCGGAGTTCCACATTCGCTTCTGCTTGTCGCATGGCTTGTTTTAGAATATAATGTGCTTCTTTTAGTTTGTTTTGATTCTGATAAATTGTGAAATCCAATTCTGCTTCTTTTTCAGTGAGAAGATACTTAATTTCTTGTTTTTCTCGTTTTTCTTGCTTCTTTGAATAATTATCCTTTGCTTCATTAAGCAGTTTAATTGCATTTTCCAGTTCTAATTTGGTATCCTCCAAGTTCTTTTCTGCTTCAAGGCGAATTTCTCTCTCTTTTTCTAAATTGGCTTTGTTGTTTTCCCATTCATTTAACTCTTCTTGTTTTACTTTCAATTCAGCTTGAGCTAATTTTAGATCATTTTTTGCTTGAGCAAGCGCATCTTGGGCTTGATCCAATACTTCTTGAGTTTTATCAAATTCCTTTTTTGGCTCTAATCTTGCATTTTCAGCATCAATCAGTTCTTCTTCTCTTTGTTTAAGATTTGCTTGGATTTCTTCAAGATCCATTTGTTGTTCGGCGAGCTTTTCCATCTTTTTTTTCGATTGTGTGCTTTCATTGCGTAGTTCTTTGACTTCTTTGATTTCACTCTTCTTATCTTTGATTTTTTCTCCAATGTCATCCAGTTCTTGTTTTAAGGAATCTATTTTTTCAATATCTTTGGAACCGCTCTTTTTCTCTTGTTTTAACTGTGTTTTTAACTCCTTTTCATGATTAAGCAAATTATTTAATTCTTCTTCTAATTTTTCAAGTACAGGTGCATTTTCTACTTGTTGGGCGACGGCATTATAATTATCTTGAGCGATTGAATATTCTGCTTTGAGTGATTCTCCCTTTTCCAACTGTTCAGTAATTTTTGCGACTTCTTTTTGTTTTTGTTTAATTAGTTCGTCTGCATCATTCAATTTCTTTTTCGCAGATTCAAAATCTTCTTGTGCTTTTTCTAGATTTTGCTGCTTTTGTGCTTTGATTTTTTTCTTTTGGGAAATATCACTTTCAATTGTCTTAATTTCTTCATGTATCTTCGCGATTTTATCGGATGCATCTACAATATCTTCATCTATTTCTGGGATTTTTCGAGATTTGTCAATTATTTCTTGTGCTTGTTCCAACTTCTCTTGAGTCATTTCATGAACTTGTTGTGCCTTAGTGAGTTTTTCTTCTGCTTCTTTTTCTTCTTTTTGGGCTTTAGTAAAATTTTGATATTTTTTGTATTCTTTTTCAGCAGATTTCAATGCAATTTTTGCGGCTTCAACTACTGGTTCGGCTAAATCTGAACGCCACTTCAAATATTCTAAATTCTTCTCAATTGCTGGTATCGTTTCGTTGATTTTCTTGATTTCTTCGGAAATTGATTCTAATTTTGCTTTAATTTCATTTTGTTGAGCAATTTTCTCTTTGAGTTTGTTTATTTCCTCATTTTGTTTGTTCAAGTTTTCTTCTGTTTTGGTTAATGCTTTCTTTTCTTTTTCCACTTCTTTCTGTAAATTACTATACACATTCAGATTTTTCTCAAATTCTTTCATTAATACATCTTTCGCATCTTCATCAACTTCGCCGCTTGGTGTTTTTGGTTCCTTTGGTTCTTTGGGTGGTTTAGTCCTTTTTAGTTCTTTGAACTTCTCCTCATATTTTAGCTTCTGTTGTTGCAAATTTTGGGTTAGTTGATCCTGTTTCTTTTGTGCTTGTGTGAGTTGTTCTGTGAGATCTTCAGGCATCGATTGGAGTTTTTGCTTTATTTCATTTTGCTCTGAATCCAATGACTTAGATTTTTCTTTTAACTGCTTTAATTGTTCAACAGCTTCTTTATACTCACGGATCTCCAATTGTGCATCTTCTGCTAATCTTTGCATCTGAGCAAGTTTTTCTTCACTTGTCAATTCGTGCTCTTCTTCTTCTAAAACTTGCACTAAGCTTTCTTCTTCTGTTCCTTCTCCTAAAATGATCTTTTTCTCCAACATAAACTGATTTAAAGTGTTAGTAATTAATTGCTCATTTTCTATGGTTTGAAGCATCTGATCTTTAATTTTTCGACTCAATTCTGTGAGCATTTCTTTTACTTCTATCAATGTGAAAGTTCTTTTTCTGATAAATCCCCTTCGTTCCAGAATCCATCTACTGTACCAGTAATAAAATCCAATGTAAACGCATACCACTATTAGTGATGTTGCTATGCTAAGAGCTGATTTGCTTAATCCTTCTCCTGTGATAAGTGACCATTGACCGCCCCAATAACTGGCAACCAATAAGAACATTAAAAATACTAAGTTGTATTTAGTGATTTTTGGACTTTTAACAGTAGTTTTTATTCTCTTACCAAATCCACGCAGTAAATTGAAAATGGTAATTATCATTAAAATAACACTTGTTATCCAGTCAACAATTTGTCCACTTTGAGACGGTGCTTCTCCCTTAATCATTCCAATTCCTGTGTTTAAAATGGCAAAAAATTTCAGATAAAGAAAGATACTGAAAATTAAGAAGAAAGTGCTGGAAAAAACATTTGGTGTCTCATTCTTTTTACTCATTTTATAAAGTGAAATCTGTTTACTTATCAAGAAGATCCAAATAATCAAAACTAACAATGACCAAATTAATACAAACAGTAATCCATCATTTGCAAACCATACTTCTGGAAAATATCGAGTAAGAAACAAAACAAAATCAGAATTTCCTGCTATATTTGTGGCTTGATTTTTCCATTCTCCATAAAAGAATGTAGCAGGAGTAAACTTTTCATATAACCCTGAAGAAGGAGAATCAGTAAAAATCAGATAAAATTCTTGAGTATCCATGAAGATATACAATAATATAAAGATAATATGAATTAATAGTGGTATAAAGACAAAAAGATAATTTCTTACTGCAATTTTGCGGAGTTTTTTGGATTTATCCACATTTTCATTTTGTACTTGAAATTTCGCTTCAGCTTCGATTGATTGTTTTTCGATGGATGTTTTAACAAAAAAGATTTGTCCAGCATTCCACAGAAAATAAACTAAGGCTAAAATTAACCCAAATAATCCTTGAAAAGTAAGAAAATTCAGGTCCGCTTCAACTCTGGGATCAATCACGTTCCACCATGCAATACATAAGCCATATCCTAACAGAAAAACGAATAGGTTAACAATGATTTTAATCCACCAGCCTCCTCTTACAAATAGTAGTTTGTGGAGTTTTTCATTTCGACTAGCCCAAAATAGGAAGATATTTCCTAATATTAACCCTACAGTCAAAGAAATGATTATAAACTGATTAAAATTGCTGATATTTTGCTTTCCCAAAAAATTACTTGTAGTGTTTGGAAAAATGAATGTGCTGATACCTATTAAAGTGGCAAAAATTATGAAAAGAATTGTATAGGGAAGAACCCGTTTATCAAGAACTTTCATAAATTGTCCTTCTATGATTTCAGAGGTTTTTGCATTCAATTCTTCCTTTTTTTTGCGGATTTTTGCTTTGAACTCTTCACGTTTGGTTTTTTTAATGTGTTTTTTCATGTCAGATGATGCTAATTTTTTGTGTAATTCATCTTCCCATTCATTTTCTTCCGAGATCGATTTTCCTTTTTCGACCTTATTTTCATTTTCGGTTAATTCATTCTTTTGAACCGGAACATCTTTTTTTTTTTGTTTTTTTCCTTTATCCTGCGGATTTTGAGTGTCGTTTTCTAATTCTTCTAATTCCTCTATCTTTTCATTTTCTGCTTTTTTTTTATTCATAAATTCACTCCCAGTTTTGTGAAATAGACTAGTAATTATGTATATGGTGATCGTTCATTATTTATATTTTTATTGCTATTGCTAAATCTTCAATAAAATAGGAAAAAAACCGAAATATCGGTTATTAACTCATATTAAGCCAAAAGAGTGTTATTTTTGCTCTTTCTTGGCTTTATAAATTTCTTTACCCGCCGCGTTTAGAATTTTAGGTAAGGCTGAACTGTATGCTTTCAAATCAATTTTATGGTTAGTTTCGATAGCTGTTTTTAGGCGTGTTAAGGCTTCAGTTAATTGATTTTTAGTTCCTTCACTCAAGAGTGCTGATTCGTCTGTCAATAATTTTTCAGCCCGCTTAATATACAATTCAATTACTTTAGTATTTATTTTTTCTTCAGATTTCCTTGCTTTTTTTACAAAACGATCGATGCTCATCATGGTTGTAGCCTTTATTCCAGCTTCTATAATCATTAACTGGATATTGCGATGACCTCCAATGACTTCCATTAGTCTTGAAAGATTTTCTCCTCTGTTAATCATATTTGATGATCCTGGTTCATTAATTGCCCCTCGACCACCCATTGTTTGAACTACTTCATACGCTGCATGATGTGAGTATTTTGCCGTAAGGTATTTAGATTGAGCCGCTAAAATAGCAACAGTTCCTTCATCCATAGGATTGGGTTTTTCACCATGATGAATCTTTGTACCCACTTTTTTATCATAAAAATCGGCTACTTGGAAAGCAAATGAAGTATAGGCTGCAATATTGGAATATAAATCGGATATGACATGACTAATTCCTTGATATTTTAAGATCGGTTTGCCGAATTGGTATCGAATTTGAGAAAATATAGCTCCGGTTGCAAGCGTATGCCATAATCCCGCTAAAGATCCACCTGTAATTGCAATTCTTTCTGGAGTCAATCCTCTAAATAATCTACGATATCCTTCACCAGGGCCAGCAAGCATACGATCAGCTGGAACAGTCACATTATCATAAATGACTTTTCCAATTCCCACACCTGGAGCGGCAGGAATGTGAAGTCGTTCGGCTTTCAAACCTTCATCTCCCCGTTTAAACAATCCGAGCATCATAGTTCTGCGGGGATTGGAAATATCAGTAACTCCATAAGTGGAGAAATAATCTGCAACCGCTCCATTAGTGGTATAGATTTTAGTTCCATCATAGGTAAAACTTCCATCATCATGAATTGTAGCTTGCATTTTCATATTGACTGCATCAGAACCGTTATTTATTTCGGTTATTCCAATACCTCCGATAGCGGTTCCATCCCAAATTTCTTTTAATGCTTTTTCTTGAACTTCTGATCGTTTGGGGTTATGGAAAAGGGAATTTCCTACCAAAATGGATGAAGCTGTCATTGCCATATCGACTTCAGGGGCCATTCCATTAACGGCAAGGTTCAAAAGCATTTGATGCTTGGCAGATCCCTCAAACCCATCATAAGGATTCATTCGTTGTAACATTCGTTTTTCGCCTAATTTAGGGGCGATTGGATAAACATCATCTAAATTTACTTCTTTTTGCAATTTAACGCAAACATCTTCAAATTCAAGTAAGAGATTTTGTTCATCCTTACTTAACAATGGAAAAATATTCGCATTAATAAACGAATATCGATTCCTAAGGCTGAGTGCTTTCTCAAAATTTTTTTCCAATAAATTAGTATATACTGCATCAGATAGTTTAATCGGCATAATAATCACATCACTTCGAGTCGTTATTTTTTAACCTACAAATATCATAAAAATATTTGGTAATCCAATGTCTTTTTCATCATTAAATAAATATATTTTCATTTTTTTATTGAAAAAGATCATTTTCCTAGAAGATAATTTGATGAAAATTTATCCTTATTCGCGAGATACATAAAGGTCAATTTTACAAGTAACTCTTCTGCTTTAGCATTTGGAAACGGATCATTCCTGTTTATCCCCATTTGCGAACATAGTTGAAGAAAAAGAAATAAATGAGGTGAATAAACCATCTTTCCTTCTTGTAAAAGGGAAAGAAAATATGGTAAATTCTGTCTAGCGTGCCAAAAGGTGAACATTCCCGTGCTGTGTTCAGCCTTCGGGCGTATTTGATATTTTTGTTCCAGTAAGAAGTTCATTTTAGCGATAATCCTTGCAATTTGATGATATATCTTAAGGGGATCATTAGCTAATTTTGATACGTTAACCGGAATTCTGATGTGTAGCAGACTTCCTTGACCTCGCCGAAAATTCAAATGTCCATAAGCAACAATCAAAGGAGGGAATCGGAATTGTTTAAATTGATAGTTAATTTCATCAAAAACCGCCTTTAACTTTTCAGGAGCCATTAATAGATCCTCAAAACCGGGAAATCGAAGGAATTCTTGCTCTGGATCAGTTGATTTAGTCTGAATGGCAAGACCAGTTCGTTCTTCCAAATATAGTTGGTACTCCGACGAACTTAGGGATTGAATTCCGCACTTACCGTAATTTTTCACAGTGTTTAAGAATTCATCGGTTACAACATGCGTATCTTTAATTAATATTATCCATCTTACTGTTTCACTAGGGGAGAGATTCTGGAATAACCCTGGAATGCTTGTAGTGGCTGAGACGAATTCGCAGTTTAACGGAAAAATCTGTTTATTTTGAATTTGCTGCAATGCGTCAAAGATGAAGGAAAAATCCGATCCAAAAAGGGCATAATATTTCATTTCTTTTGGATTTGGAATAGGTGCAAGCTGTATTTGGGCGTTAAGTACAACTCCATATAAGCCCATTCCCCCTATAATTTGATCGAATAAATTAAATTGAGATTGAGACTGAGACTGCTTTGCTGGTTCATGATTTCCAATTTCTGTATTTCTTTTTAACTCTCGAATTTCACCTGTGGGAAGTATTACAAGCATTCTTTCCACCCAGTTTTCAATTGGTCCCAGTTTTCCTGAAGTAATTCCGCTGGCATTGGTGCTGATTAAGCCTCCCAAGCGCACAGGAAGTTTAAAAGCGCTGCTGGGTTGGCACGGAAAAATATACTTATTATTCATACGTATTTGAACAACACGGATTAATTCCGAAATTAAAACAGATTGATCTGCTAAAATCATGGCGTTCTTTTCATCGAAAGTATAAGGTTTTGCAAGAGTTGATAAATATTCTAAATCAACCAGCATAAAAGGATTAGCAAATCCACCACTCAATCCTGTTTTGCCAGAAGCGAAAGTGAGAGGGATCTGTAGTTCATGAGCATTCTTAACTATTATTTGCAATTGAGTGGTCGTACGGGGCTGAGCGATGATTTTAGGATTAAGATGTAGAAAGGAGCAATCTCTCATGGTAAAACTAAACAAAATATTATCCACTATCAGCTCCCAACCGCGATCTTTTGAACTTATGGGCATTATATTAGTATTAGTTGGGGAGTGTTGCTTGCGAAAACCCTTCTCAACCAATTTTTGAATGAAAAGTTCCATCCGAGGAATAATCTTGGCAAAATTAAGGTTTCTTGATAAAAGATTTCCATCCATTGCAATCAAAATTAATAAAGATAATTAAAAATAT
>CAYRPF010000005.1:23529-37457 GCA_964426185.1 uncultured archaeon
ATAAGAAATTCTAGAAAAAAGGCAAAAAAGTTATTCGAGTGAAAATCTCGATTAATCAAAATCTTCTTTTTGAATGGTGATCCTTTTTAATTCGCCTTTTGACGAACCTTTGGATTTTCGCGGTAATTTATCAATAAGTTCTTTTGCCGCGGCTTCTACTGCTTTATCTAAATATTCGTGGACTAAATCTTTTGCCTCACCTGAAATGCGAATCTTCTTATCTCCTTCCACGAATAATTCTTTTACCTTCGAGACACGAATGTATTTGGTATCATAACCCATAATAATCAATCTCCAATATAATTATCTTCGAATCGGATCTGAAATCTGATTCTTAATTAGATTACTGAGCCCATCTATTTAAATATATGGTTAATTTAGGAAGAAACAGAAGGAAAAGCGACAAAAATCCAAAAAAAATAGTATTTTAACGAGATATGAAGTTTATCCCAGCAGAAATTGATGAGTTTGATCCATTTTTGAGATGAAGTGCGTATAACTTCGCAAAATTGGGAGTAAATTTCGCTGATCTAAATACTACATACTCCTTCAATTATTTAAATCTTTTGGGAATTGTGACAAAATAATTAACAGATTTCCCACATTGTGGCAATTTTATCCCCGTTTTGCATAAATAGAACAAAAAGAAAAAATAAGCCATATGGGAGTTACAGCGCTTTTTGAGGTGATCTTGCTGATATCATTAATTTTATGACTCACAACTAGATTAAACTTGAAAAGTATTAATTCTGCAAGATTATTTCCTAGAAAATGATTTTAGGATAGTTGGAGGTTTTGTGGGAATTTAATGGTTAGAAGATATATCAGAGAAAAAAAGCTTAATTTATAGGTTGAGAAGGATTCATTTCCATTTGTGAAGCATAATTTCGTGAATTCTTCATGTATAAGTAAATTAATACACCCGCATATACTAAAGCAAGTAATCCCATGGTTATGGCTAATGCTGTATTGTGTAAAATGATCGATTTGACAAATTGATAAATTGGGTATAGAATGAACAGCGCGCTTAATCGAAGCCTATTGCGATATTTCTGGGTCAGTGTGCTCATACTTAATGCTAATAAGATAATATGGGATAAAAATTTTCAGATTTTTAAAAATATATGAAAAAATGGAGTGCAAAAAGAGAAAAAAGCCTTCGAATTAATTTGCACGTATCGATGATGTGGATTTTTGTTTTAAGATGCTTAGGTTATGAAGCCGTTTGAGATATTTCTTTTCCCATACTTGCCACCTTTTATTCAATCTATTTGCATAGATTCCAACCAGAAATTCGACAATTTTCCCTTTAAAAAGTTTCTTAAATACATATCGGAATCGGTAAAAACGAGAATGAGACCAGATTTGCATCTTTTGTAATTCCCATAAGGTGAAATTTTTAGGAACAAATTTTACATGGTGAGTATCAAATTCCTGCCAGTAGTTGTCAATCCATCGATTAGTCCTTTTCATTTCGTAATAAAATTCAGTACCCGGCAAAGGTGTTAAAATTAGAAATTGAGCCGTTCCAATTTTCTGACGAATGGCAAATTTAACAGTATTCTTAATGGTTTCTTTGGTGTCAGAATCAAATCCGAGGACAAACATCCCATGAATCATGATTTTTCGCTTATGAATTTCTTTAATGGCCCATTTTATATCTTCTACCGATTGTTGTTTCTTCATTTCTACCAGTGAATCTGGATTTATACTTTCAAAACCAATATAAAGGGTAACACAACCGGCTTTTCGCATTAAGTCAAGAAGCTCAGGATCTTTTGCAATATCCACCCTTACTTGGGTGCTCCATTGGAATTTTCCTCCAAAATCCGCCTCATGGGCGATCATTTCTAGCAACAAATGTTTAGTTCTCTTCTTATTTGCTGAGAAATTATCGTCATAAAAGAAAATAATATACTTTTTGGGATCATATTGCTTCAATTCTTCGATTATATTTGCTACTGATCTATATCTAAATTGTCGCCCGAACATCGCGGTAACTGAGCAAAATTTACAGTTAAAAGGGCAACCTCGAGAAGTTTGGAAAGGAACAGTAGGTTTTAAGGATACACCATTCATTTTCACACCACCTGTATCAAGTAAACTCCAATCTGGAAAGGGCAAACTGTCTAAATCTTCGATCATAGGTGGGAGAGGATTATGGCGAATTTCATTTCCTTCTTTCCACGATAATCCGGGCACTTCAGCCAATGATGTTCCTTCATTCAAGGCTTTTACTAACGCGGGTAGAGGAATTTCTCCTTCACCTCGAATTACAAAGTCACAATGTTCCAATGCCTCTTCCGGTAAAGCAGTAACATGTGGACCCCCAATTACAATTGGAATTCTTTTATTTCGGTATTCTTCAGCAATTTGATATGCTATGGGGGCGGTTGTAGTAATAGTTGAAAGACAGAGTAGATCTGTTCGAATATTTAAGGAAAGGAAGTCTTTCTTTTTCAAATAAAATGCGCGTGTGTTGAAGCCTAAATCACGCATAATTGTTGCCAATAAAGTAGATCCTATTCGAGGAAGCTGAAATTTCGAATAAATATGCAGCTTTTCTGTCCTAGGTTCGCAGAAAATTATATTATTTATTTTTCGGGATTGTAGCATCAATTTTTCACTTTTATAGGTAGATCCAACAAAGTTGTTGATTCTATATAGTAATAGTATAAGCCTTTTTAAACTTTGTTAGATCTACTTACTCTTGGGAACTGGTTATTGTAACTTAAAAGATGCAAGAAAAAAGTTAAAGAATACTAAGGAGAATGGCTAAAATCAATGCTACAGCAAGTAAACCAGATAAAGCCAGCCCAAATTTGGAAAATAGAAAATTCCGAACAATGGGAACTTTAAATTTGATAGCTTCCTGTGGGCAAAGTTCGGAACAGCAAAAACAAGTAATACATTTCTTTTTATCCCAAATTGGTACAGTTTCTCCGATTTTTTTATTCTCTGGAGGCAAAAGTGCTTGAACTGGACAGTTGGACCAACAAATTCCGCATAAAATACATGCATTTGGATCTGCTTTCCATCGCGCCCGATATAGAATTTTAGCCGCATAATTATGAATGGATGATGGCACGAGTTTTAGTAATTGTATAGGGAATTTTCTGGGTGCTTTGAATTTTCTGGCCACATTTTGGGGCGATTCCCCCACTAATGTAAATTTATCCAAATCAAGCGAGCCGATTCCCTTCTTAATTCCAGGTTCAAAATATGGGATTAATTTCGGATCTAATCCTATTAGTTCGCTAACCAATCTATCAAGAGCTAAACCATCATATCCCGCCAGAATTAAATTCCACTTAACTACATTCCCTGCTGCAGGACCGTGTCCTTCCATAGCATAATATCCATCAATTAGTGTTAAATGTGGTTTTACGGTGGAATAGATATCGACCAGAGCTGCTGAAAATTTATCCACATTTGGAAAAAGAGTATGAACTTTTGCCTTATTCCCTAAAAGCACTGTGCCAAAAATATTTTTGATTGAACATGTAAGTGTGCATAATTCATGTGTTTTCACCTTTGGTACATTGATAATTATGTCCGATTCGGCGATTAAGGAACTACTAATATATTCATGAAAAACTAAAGGATCTGGAACGGTATACATGACTCGGGGCGATTTTTCAAACGGAATACAGTCAATTCCTTCTTGAACGCAGATTTTTTTAATACCAGAACCTTTCATGGCATTTTCAGTAGCTTTAGGATTATTACCTCCAGAACTATCACAAACCAAGATTCGTTTGGGTTTAAATTGTTTAACCCATTGAATTACCGCCTGTAATACTAAAGGATGCGTAGTGACAGCGCGTTCAGGCGGCTTTCCCGAGAGAATATTCGGTTTAATTAGAACGTGCAATCCTTTTTGAGAGAACAAGCTAGATGCATGAATATCTTCCAAAGCTTGAAAAACTGCTGTGCGAACGTCGTCCTTGTAAATTTTCCGCAGAGAAATAAGCTGTTTAAAAGCATTCATGATTATGAATCATCTTAGAAGTAAATAAATTTATATAGTAAATATTTCAGAGTGAAATTCTTCGCTTAGCGTGGGATCATTTACCTTTACTGTTTTTAATCGTTCCAAGGCAATTTCACAATAACGTTTGGATATATCTATGCCTATAAATTTGCGATGGAGCGAATAAGCCATTTTAGTTGTTGTACCGGCCCCATTCAATGGATCTAGGACTAAATCTCCTTCATTACTCCATGATACAATATGATCACGTGCCAAAGCTTCAGGAAACAAAGCGGGGTGTTCATAAGCACAATCATCTTTGGTGGTGTGCCCTTTTCCAGTTTTATATCGCCAAATATTAAACCTCATTCCGTATTCCTTCACGGTTATGCGGCTAGTATCTCCTGAATGTGAAATACTACCATCTTTTTTCCTTCTCTTTTTAGAAAATGTATACTGGGCTTTATTTGGCCGGTCCATCAAAGGGTTAAAAGTTTTTGGTCTTCCCTTTGAAAATACAAACATATATTCAAAAATTTGGTGATATCGACGCTTTGAAGGAAATGCAAACCCTGATTTTTCATAAATCATGGTATCATGCAGTTTAAATCCAATTTCCTTAAATTCCAAAGCCTGCTTGAAGGAACTACCCGTTTCTGATCCATCAACTGTGCTATCACCGATAACCCAAACCACAACTCCGCCTGGTTTTGTAATACGAAATAAGTTTTTTGCCAGCAATTCAAAATTGAACGAATAACCTTGATAATCCCGAAGTTTGTCGTATGGTGGACTGGTTACTGTTAAATCAATAATGTTATCAGGTATTTTGGACAAAATTTTTCCTACATCACCCTCAACTATCGTGTTTAAGGGAATAAAGTGTGAATCACTGGTTTTTCTGGATAAATCCATTGGTGTGCGTATGTTCATAGTTATCAAATAAAAATCTGATGCGTAATTTATTGATTGATGAATTTATAAATCTTTCTTTCATAGACGGTTGAAATTTTCTCGTTTTGCATTAAAAAAAAGATTTTTCTTGAGAATTTATGTTATTTCAATATATTGGCAACATATTGACAATATATAGGCAATTCAATAGAAAAGGTTAAAAAGAGAAGGAAGCATATATTTATATAAACATTTTTTTGATTAAACAATATTGTGATGAATAACATGGGCACACGTATGAAACGATTTTTGAAGCATATTATTACTTACAACCCCTTGGATTATTTTATTCCACGTCTTCGGGCATTCTATAGAAAAATTGGGATTTTAGATTATTTGGATCAACAAACTTACTGGGTTCTCTGGAAACTTGTTCGAATTCTAAAAAATAAATTTTTTCCAGGGAAAGTTACTGGAGTTGCCAATGTTCCCATGACCGGTGCAGGTATTTTTATTGCAAATCACAGCCACTTATTCGATCCCTTCTTTTCAGCATCACAAGTTCATCGAGAAGTGTATTGGTTGTCGAAAATTGAAAATTTCTATACACCCTTTTTCCGCCCAATTCTTCAAACCACAGGGTGCATTCCAGTTCGTCGAGGTCAATCCGATAAAAACGCGATTCGATTAATTCGAAAGAAATTGGAACGTGGAAAGATGGTTGGAATATTTCCAGAAGGAACCCGGACACGTACTGGTATATTAGGACGTTTCCATACTGGAGCTGCTCGAATGTGTTTAGAGTATGGCATTCCATTTGTTCCTTGCGTAGTAGTTAATTCATATAAGTGCAAAATAGGCGATAAAATCGATGTTCATATCGGAAAACCACGCTATCCTCCGAAAGGTATAGAAGTTAATTATGAAAATGTGAAATGGTTTACCGAACTTATGAGACAAGATATTGTAGCATTATTGAAGAAATATGACGTCAACAAGACTATCCAAATTCCGAAAATTATGGAAGAACCCGCCATTATTCCGTTAAAATATCGAGAATTATATGCAGCTCAGCAAATTCACAAATAATTTCATCTAATTTCATTATTTTTTCACTTCATTTTCCTTTGACGTTTCATTTTCCAATTTTAAACTTTCATTTCATTTTTAAATTTCTCAGCGCGTTCTTCTAAAATTGCTTGGATATCTGCAATATCTTTTTTAATTTTTGTGCGTGCATATATCCACAGAAATACTCCTGGAATCCCGATGGCTGAGCATATGAGCGCAGTTAGCAGATAATCATTATGAGTTAGTGTTAATGCTGCAGCTCCTATAACAGGTGCTAAACCCGATGCAAATATTTCCAGAAATTGATTAACACTGGAGATAAAACCCTGTGCTTCGGGGAGATTGATGGCTTGTAAGACTGGAGGTTGATTGGTTAAATATAAAACCCGAGCGGTAATAATTGCAAATATAATAAGTCCGAATAACCAAAAACTCGGTTTTGTTAAAACTGTTTTCCAATCAATATAACCATCAGTTGCAATATAATCAAGTGGTGTAAGAAAGGCAACAATTAGACCTACTACAGAAACAGAAACTGCAATTATAATGAAATCCACCCGAACTGTGATACCTTTATGTGCTAACTGATCTACTTTTTGAGCAAAGACTACTGCTGTAAGAATGATGGCTGGAAATGCAAAAATGACGAAGAGAATCGAAACATTGTTTGAATCGAGGTTAATAGGCGGCTCCTTTAAGTATGGAATGATTAAGAAGAGAATAACATCAAACAAAATACAAGTAAATATTCCTTCAATTATTGCTACGATATTGGTGGTTTTAAGGATTGATTTGGAGAAGCTCTCACGTGTCAATTGATAATTGTAGGCAATCTTACTCTTTTTAAGCACTAATGCCAATTTCTTGGAGGAATGATGCGCACGTGGAGGTTCTTTCAGAAATAATGCAAGAATTACTAAGCAAACTGCTAATAAGATCCCAACTGCAAGAAAGAACCACCTCCACCACCCTTGCTTGAACGCAATCGCAGATATGATCATACCCAAATTGCTTAAAACCAAATTAATTCCATAATAGATACCAAAAAATTGCGAACGTTGAGACTCTGTAAGATAATCGCTTGAAATGCTATGAACAAGAGGATAATTTCCTCCCAACCCAATTCCTGCAATTGCATTTGAAATGATAAAAAACAGCAATATGTTATTTCCAAAGTGAGAAGGAATAATGGTGAACATCAAGCAGGAAATTGCTGTGAAACTTGTAGTAATCAAGAATAAAACCTTTCGATTAATTCGATCTGCCAACATTCCAAATAATAATCCTGCAAATGCCCATAACCAAGATCTAAAGGAAAGAATGAGACTGGATTCAATTGCGTGAATGTGAAAAGGGATTGACGGCCATATTAAATTCGAAATTTGTACTATATTAATTAAAACTGAAGAATATATCAGCGATACAATACCGTATGTCAAAAAAATGGGCCACAACTTGAACAAAGGCGATTTTTCTTTGGATATATGCATTAAAGTGCCTCGAGATAATTTTTAATTTTCAAAAAGGCTTGAGATATGTTAATTTTATTGTAACATCTATTGAAATTTTTGGGGGCAAAATTACCAATATTGACCAAAAATCATATCATATTCTTCCGGTACGAATTTTGCGGTTCCAGAACCAGAAGTGAGAGTGAGTTCACCAAAATAGATGTCATCATCTACAGTAAAGAGATCAACCCTAACAAAATCGACCTCTTCTCCCAATTTCTCTGAAATTGCAATTAACTCATCTAAATTATCCGGTTTTGGATCATATTCATCGCTAGTAGGTTCGCCGATAATCACATCCAGTTTTTCCCAATTGCGGGTATAGATATTTTGAATATGATTGATATATCTTTTAGTGTGCACTTCAATAAATCGAACCACGCTATGATATACATAGAATTTATAATCGATAGGAACGACATCCTTTTCATCGTTGGGTTTTATAAGTTCTTCAATTACGATTTTAGGATGAATTGGCCAATAGTGCCGTTCGTTAAAAATGATAAATTTACCATAGGTTTTTTTAAGCCACTTTTTACATTTTTGAATAATTTCACTATGAGTATATTTCCGCTGAGAAACAAAATCAAAACCATCCTTTATTATCATAATCCATCCTGACCCGTGATTGGCTTTGATCACGTATTCTTTTGGTAATTTATCAAAGGGAATCGTTTCAGGTTTATCGGTTACATACAAGAGTTTTGCTAATTTAACACTCGTGCCTTTCGATTTTACATATTCGCGAACGGAGTATTTGTCAGCCATGGTTGTATAAATTGGAGGATAATCTTTTTGCCGCATTCTTTCCCGAATTTTATAATTAAGTGATCCTTTTTTGGGAAAATAGATAAATGGTTTGCACACATTCTGGAACGGCGGTTTTCTGTAAATAAACAATAGCAAAAATACTAAAATCGTTAAAATCAGCAAGGTTCCTAAAATCCCAGCGATCCAAGCAAAAATGTTACTCATAAGGCAAATATTAAGAAATAGTTTAAAAATTAATCGGAACCCAATTAATTTAAATAATAAAGAGCTTTAAATGTGTTAACAATACCTCATGAAATTTGTTAATCATATTTCATCAGGTTTTTGACAAGTGAAAGGAAATGTATTCAAAGCGTCTGAATTTTAAAAAATATGGCTGGATGCAAGGGTTATCCGCAGTGACTGTATCTAACCCGGCTATTCCAGTGATTTTTCGGCTTATGAATTCGCTTCCCGTTTGTTAATCGAATTCTTGCTGGTTGTGCTCATAAAAATTGCTTTGAGTAAAACTTTCTTTCACAATTTCAAATTATTCATCCTTTTCATCTTGTTCATTATGAGCCGCCATAGAATTTACCATTTCGATACCTAATTTTGATGGGAAAATAAGGGATAATGTCAATATGCAAAAATCAGTAATTAAAAAACAAAATCTTCAAAAATATGCCAGATAATCCAGTGGTATTTAGAAATATTAATTCTTTACGCAATATATCTGAAAAAATAAACTTTAAATAGAATTATAACTTAGAAATTTTATAGATTGAACTATTACAGCGTTTTAACCACAGTTCATAAATTACACAGCATCACTCAAAAACCCTGGTTCGATCTTAAAAAAAATTCATAGAAATCTCAAAATTAATAAAAACTAAAATAAAAAAAACACAAGAGAGCGATTAACTTGACTATCTTTCTAAAACTAAATCACCCTGATGGCAATTTTCCCAGATATGCTTCTACCATTATCGGATCTGGGGATCCAAATCCATTCAAAAGGATTGTTGCAATTTTGGTAAGAAATTGGGGTGTTAATTTCGAATATAGAATGAAATTCCTGCCATTTGGAAAGGTAAATCGCCTTTTGTTTTCAATTCAAAGAATTAAGTCAATTCTTACATCATTATGATTGCGGATTGATTGATTCCGAATTGGATTTATTCTTTCTTTTTGCTTGAAAATCTGAAATTATTCTTAAATTCAGGTCAAACCTTTTCTTAGGCTGATATTTCTGAATTTAAAATTTTCAGATTGGCTGTAATGCTACTTCAAATTTCAGCCACAAAACAAATATAATGCATTTAACAAGCCAATAATCAACCAATTAGAAAGAATTACCTAAAAATAATAAAAAACCAGTAAAAGAACATCAAAATCATATAAAATTTCCATAATTGAGAAAAAAAACAAAATAATTAAAAGCATGAAGTGAATTACGATGATAAACATAGAAACACAAAGTCGAGAGCAACGGAAAGTAGAATCTGCTTTCCAAGAAAGACATTTTTCCCGATTGAAACGAAATATTGTATTGTTATACCTAATTCGGGGAATTTCCAGCATACATTTCTTCGGATCTGTTATGATACTCTTCTTCGAAGAATGGGGTGGGATATCCTTTGCAGATATTATGATCCTGGAGGCAATATTTACAGGAGGCATCTTTTTCTTGGAAATCCCTACTGGAACGGTTGCGGATAAATACAGCCGTCGCCTATCCCTAATACTATCATACTTCGTTAACATCATCGCAGTTTTAGTATACATCAGCTACCCCAGTTTTCTGGTATTTGCTGCTGGTGAATTGATTTGGGCTTTGTCCGTTGCTTTAAATTCCGGTGCGTCTGATGCATTTCTGTATGATTCTTTGGTTGAATTGCATCAAGATCATCACTCAAAAAAATACTTTGCCCAAATGCAGTCCATCGGTTTGATTACGATGATTTTGGGCAGTATGTCCGGAGGCTTTATTGCAGCGCAGTTTGGATTGCGGGCTACTATGTTGTATTCTGCCATTCCATTGGTTATATCGTTTTTCCTAAGTTTATTTCTGGAAGAACCTAAAACCCATCAAGCCAGTCGTAAAGAACGAGCTTGGGTTATTTTTATCAAAGGATGGAAAAATATCCGAAAATCTCTCTCTCTACAGCGACTGATTGCGGATTCAGTAGTACTTTCTGTAATTGCCTACTATATCTTGTGGATTTGGCAGAAACGTGTCATGGTGTTGGAGTTGGATATCCAATGGTTTGGAATTGTCCATTCAAGCATGATTCTCGCCCAAGTTGTCGTTTTGGCCGTCTTCCGACCTTTAGAACGCTGGTTAGAGAAACGAGGTTGGCAAAAAGCTAAAATATTGGTTCTACGCGCTACAGGATTAGGAACAGGTGTTGGATTCATCCTAATGGGTGTCTTTCAATCGATTGAAGTGGTGCTCGTTGGAATAATCATCGGCGCTGGTTTCGGTTTATCCCGAAGGGTAATACTTTCCAACTATATGCAGAAACATATTGAATCAGAACAGCGTGCCACAACAATTTCCACCGTTTCAATGATACGAATGCTGTTATTGTTGATATTAAATCCTATAGTCGGTCAAGCGGTTGAATGGAATATGAATGCCACACTGATTATATTAGGCGCAATCGCAGTGTTATGGTGTGTTTTTAATCGACTGCGACAATCTGATTTACATGAATGATGGCCGAGCTGTTGATTCTCGGTTTTTTTTAATTTTTTTAATTTTTATAAGATGCCAAAAGAGAAGAAGAAACGAAGTCAAATTGAATCTTTTCCGAGTTGTGCAGATATTTCTTGTATATTAGATTTAATATATGGGGGAAAAGGCTTATTATTGTAAATTACCGGAATTAATATTGCCATGATATAAAGAATAAAAGATGAATAATAAATCAATTCTCCTAATTATCTATATTAATGCAGCTGAATAAGGAATAATGAGCGAATCAATAAAATATTTAGAACATGTTATCCAAGGGTATAAAAAAAAGAAATTGGGGAGATCTTTAAATTTATAGTTCGATTTGAAAATTAATCTCTTAAGAAATATTTTTTACTAAATCTGCGGTTAAAGAAATCCAATGCTGGATGTAAAAAATAAAATCTTGGCGAGATTTGAACTCAATTTGGATTAAATTAAAATCGGTGGGAGAAACACGGATATTGGTATTAATTTTATTAAAACTCTCCTGTAGAATATCGAATACCAACTCAGAATTTTTCATATCACATTCAATATTAAATATCAAATTATTTTGCTGAAAATCAAAATTAGCAAGAATATCCAGCACTTTTTGGTTTACTTGGGGAGGATTCTGCTTTACATCCAGCAGTTTTCTTTTTATAATGCTAGGATCTCGAATTTTTTCGAAAAACTCCATATTTCTGACAATAAATACAAAACCCTTTGAGATTTCTTCTAAGAAGAAGGGAATTTTATTAGCATGATAAAGATTATTGAGATAATCGTAGTGTTTTTGTATTCCTCTGAAAATATCTGGATAATTACTGGTAATTTTCAATACAACCGATTGATCCACCTTTCTCCCTCCCTATATTTCAATTCATGAATCCAAGTTCCAATTAAGGTTATTTTTACAACTTAAATAATTTGTGTAAAAGTACTATTGCAGAACATAAAAATAGTTTGCTTTCGAATTACATAAAAATAGTTTTGCTTTCGAATTATCTAGTGGTGACAGGGCCGAAAATGGTAAAGAGTATCGAGAAGCGAATTCGTGCTTGTATAATCTGCCAAAATAATCGAATCTGTTATTTCAGAAGTAAATGATCGAATCTGTGATTTTGTTTTTTAATCAATTTTTAATATTTTCTTCTTAAATTGAGTTAACTATGAATTAATCATCCAAACAAAAAGTATTATAAATCTCAATTGCAAATTAAATTAAAAATCAAAATTTTATGTCATAATTAGTTGTATTGGCTATGAGCAAATAGATCGAAATTATAATAAAGTTTTGCAATTTAGTAATTATCTGCTCTCTATCTTCCATATTTTTTATGTTTGTAGCTTTCCCAAAGAGAAATTTGTCACGAAATTTTTATGTTAATTGCACCATAATAACTTTTTTATCAGCCGTATTTTTTTCTCACTCCTCATCATTTCGCATAATTTTTTAGATTTGCTGGGTAACCTTACAGAAAACTTAGAAATTTTAACTTTCTTCAATATCGTGAGATGTTCACAATCATGCAATTTTTTCGCTTTTTTAGAATTTACATGCCAAATATTCTCTCTTTTCCCAAAAATTTTATGTTAATTCATGATAAGCACAATAAATTTTGGGAAATTAACTGGTCAATAAGGAAAAATTTTGACTCCCTATCATCTTTTTTTTTGTCGAACCACACTAATCCGACCATCTTATTCACCCGATCGGCCCAAAATTCCCAAACATTTAAATACCTAGACTGAAATATATAAATTAGATTGCGGAGGAAATTGGGGTAATTCGTGCAACATCGCCCCATAAAATGCAATCTAAAACGGAGAGATTATTATGGCTAAAAAGAAAAGATCTTTTGCATGGTCGCCTGTGCGTAAATTAATGAAGAAAAGCGGAGCAAATATTGTTGCTCGTGATGCCGTTGAAGCATTGATTATTGATTTAGAAAAAACCGCTACAAAATTAACCAAGAAAGCCTTGGGATTTGCTAAACACGCAAAACGGAAAAAGATTGCTAAAGAAGATATGGATTTAGCAATTAAATATTTGTAATCGCAAACGATTACGTTTTTTTATTTCTTTCTTTTTTCAAATTCAAACCTTTTCTCAGGAGCTGAGATCGTCAGCAGAGATGTAATGGAAGTTCTCTTTGATTATTCAGAGAAACTAGTGAATATGTTAACTGAATCGGCGATTACTTCTGCGAAGCTCTCGAAACGGAAGAAGGTTTCGAAGGGCTATATGGAATTGACAATAGAAAATTTATTGCTTATATTCAAATAAAGCAAAATTATATATATTTTAATGAAGAAAGTTCGATTAGAACGGTATTTAGATAAAATTCAGATAATTAAAGGAAATTTGGATGATACTCAATCTTGGATCAATGAGATCGCTGAAATAGATTATCAACAAGTTCCAAAAAAGGAAAAATACGCCATTTTTCATGCATATCAAATAGTTGTAGAGGCAATTTCCGATATTTCAGCCATGATATTATTCAAACCTCGATTTACTCTGTGATAGTAATATTATCTCTCGAAAAATACTCCAAGAACTTAAATATGCGTATGGATTGCGAAATCGGATTGTACATGAATATAATGGTATAGTGGACAAACTTGCTTTTCAAGGAATTGAAAATAATATCGAAATTTTTCTTCAATATGTGGAGTTGATCTCCCAATGGTTAAATCAAGCATAATAAAGCAAATAGCTGCCGATTTTGAGTTTTTACTTAGTCATCCTTCATTTTTAGGGATGATATTATATGGTTCATGGGTACATGAAATGAATTCAGTCCGCAGTGATGTTGATTTATGTATTGTCGAAAATTCTAACAATCCGATTAAACTCTACAAGGAAATTTGCGTTCGGGTAGATATTTACAGGAAGAAATACGACATTCAGTTTTTTTCGGAAATTCCATGGTATTTAAAAGGCAGGGTGATTGAAGAAGGAATTACAGTATTGACACCTGACAAACCGAAGCTTTTTGAA
>CAYRPF010000005.1:37557-38896 GCA_964426185.1 uncultured archaeon
AAAAAGCCGCGCTCAATAATATCCAACCCACCGATTCGATTAATTATTTTGCTGCTTAGTTAGGGGATGGCTTTGAGAAAGATTTCAGGTATTTAAAAGAAATTAAATTTAGTAAAAAAAAGCAGATTATAGAGAATTGACTATATTTCTGCCAAAATCATGACATTCTTTTAATGCTTCATCCGTAGGGTTCCACAATGCCCGAATGCCTTCATTAACTATTGTAAATCCTGCCTTTTCTAATTGCTGGGTTAACACTTTGATGGATTCGCCGCTCCATCCATAACAACCAAATGCGGCGGCTTTTTTCTTTTTAAAACCCATACCCTTAATCTCTTCTAATAGAGCAGCCATAGATGTCAGAATACCCCTTCCGACAGTAGGAGATCCCAGCAAAATTAATTTAGATTTAAAGATTTCAGTTATGATGTCGTTCATATCATATTTAGATGACTTCAGAATTTTGATTGTTATTTCAGGATCTGCTTCTTGTATTCCTGTAGCAATAGCTTCCGCCATTTTTCGAGTTCCTTGCCACATAGTATCATAAATAATTGAAATCTGGTTTTCTTGGTAATCATTCGACCAAGCAATGTATTTTTCTACGATTTGTGTGGGATTTTCCCGCCAAATAACACCGTGGCTGGGAGCAATAATATCAATGGGAATTTTTAAATCGAGAACTTCTTTGATTTTTCTATCTACAAATTTGCTAAAAGGTGTAAGTATATTAGCATAGTATTTGATACATTCTTCATATAACTCATTTTGATTAACCAAATCATTATACATGAATTCACTCACGTAATGTTGACCAAAAGCATCATTGCTAAATAGAACATTATCTTTGGTTAAGTAGGTTGCCATACTATCTGGCCAATGTAACATACGCATTTCAACAAAAACCAGGTCTTTTCCATTCCCGATTGGCAACGTATCACCTGTTTTTACCACATGAAAATTCCAATCTTTATGATAATGACCTTTAATCGAGTTAACCCCATTTTTTGTGCAATAAATGGGCACATCTGGAATTTCCTTCATAAGATCAGGGAGTGCTCCACTATGATCGCATTCTGCATGATTTGCGATGACGTAATCAATATCTTTCAAGTCAATTTCGTTCTTTAGATTCTTAATAAATTCTTTCGAATAGGGAGTCCATACTGTGTCAATTAGAACATTCTTTTCTTCTTTTATTAGATAGGAATTATAGGTAGAGCCGTGATTTGTTGAATACTCATTACCATGGAACTTATCTAATTCCCAATCTTTCTTTCCCACCCAATATATATTATTTTTTATTTTAAAAACCATATATCTCACCCTTATGAAGATT
>CAYRPF010000005.1:38996-77866 GCA_964426185.1 uncultured archaeon
CCAATATATATTATTTTTTATTTTAAAAACCATATATCTCACCCTTATGAAGATTTCAATCTTTAAATTAATTTATACTATTATTCATAAGCAATCCTTAAGAGAGTCGAACAAGTAGAAAAAAGAGACATGGAAGCATTAATTAGCTATATTTTTCAGTTTTCTTCTAATATAATTCTCCAAAAAATACCATCCAAGTCCTATCGGCACGCAAATCAACCACATGAGAGCAACGTAAAGCCAGACGACCATTACATAATTTGAATTGCTGTTAAACCACATCGTATGTATAGCATTTCCTTCCACCAAATAATGATCCCCTGTAACTGCCAGGATTATGCCGTATGCAAAAATCTGGGTTAATAATATGTGATAACTAGCCTTTCCAATGGTTGAGAACCCCTTTAATATTTTATAGTTTGAATTCTTAGGTAAAACTGAAAGGAACACCATCACTATTAGCGCGGAATACGGATAAACAAGAAAGTGATAGTCCCCTGTAATAAGTAAGAATCTAAAATCATCATAATGATAAACAGATAGATAGGTTGCAGAGGTAATTCCCAACATCCACAGGAAAAAATTACGATTTTTTGGAGAAAAAATTATGTTTAGCACATATGGAACGGCAAAAACGACTATGGCTTCAAAGAAAAGAGTGCTCTCAGCGTTACATGTGCGGGTTTCCCAATCAATCCAAACTAAATCCCCGTATTTATCTATAATTAATAAAAATCCGATAGTTATTAATATAGAAATGGAGAAAACTTTTGCAAATTCATTCAATGGTCGGTAGAAATAAAACCCTAAACATAAAACAATGAGTAAAATGACAATCATGACTGCTTGCCACCTTCCTAGGATTAATTTTAGATTTGGTACTATCACTGTTATTCCCAGAACAATTAGCGCCAATATTACTAAATAAAAATGGAATGGAACCTTTTCATTGAGTTTTTTATTGAGTGTTTTTGTTTTTGTTTGTATATTTGAAATCGAGTCCACCGAGTCCGCAATTAAGTGAGGATTATGTGCTATCCAAAATCCGATGAAAAGGGCATTTATGTAAAATAAGACACTGGTTTGGAGCATCGTGCGGGCTAGCGGTACATTCGGCCACCATTCAACATAATGGCCATTAACCACAAAATTGAAATACTGAACTCCCAGTTCAAACAGAAAAGAAGCAACTAAAGTCATTTTTGGTGCTTTCCGAAATACCCAATAAAGAAGTGGCAAGATCAGCATGGCTTGAAACAGAACAGGGATAAACCAATTTCCGGGGCCATAGAACGGTAAAATAAAATTCCAGAGCATTTCTTGAGGCCAGTGTGGATAAAACTGAATTTCAAGTAAATTTGTGAAATTACTGTAATAAATTAAGCCAAATATTGTTGATACTATGAACAACAGACCAAAGGGAATATAAAATCGTTTGAATTTATGCCAAATATATTTCATATAAGAATGGAAAGATTCCAAGGGGATGCCTTTTTTTCGAAATGATAATGCCGAGTTAAAGCCCATAATGATGAGGAAAACTGGAATTGAAATGCGTTCCCACAGTGAGTGGCCCCATTGAGCGCGTACATCCCAAGGTATGGCGTGGTCAATGATGACTAACAAAATCATCAGTCCTTTCAGAATATCAATCTGCAGGTAGTGAGAATCATCTTTAAAATCCGAAGTTTTCTCTTCTGAAGCAGTCATATTAATCTGTGCATAAAAAAGGGAGAGAATTAATAAAGGAAGGTAAGCCCTTTTCTCTAATCAATCTAATTTTTGTGAATAAGTTGAAATTTTTTTATTCATCTTCGATCAATAAGAATATACTACTATAAAGGGAAGAAGAAAATTTGAACGAATCAGAAAAGAACCTGGAAGAACAAGAAACTGCCTATCAATACCAAAAGAATATCATTAAACTCTATGCAAAATACATTAACAAGCCGAAAACCACTTTTTTTAAAAGTTTAGGGCTGGCAGTAGCACAAGGAAAGCGTGATGGAATTTATCTTTCAACTTTGGCTGGAAATCGCAAGAAAAATGCTCCGATTAAGTTTATTGACTGTCGTACAAGCGGTGGTGTATTCAATTTTGGTCATCATAACTTGAAATTGGTGAATATCTTAAAAGAAGCTTTAGACAAGGGGCTGGATATTGGTGATCATCATATGATCAGCGAACAAAGAGCATTATTAGCCCGAGATCTGGCAGAAATCCTTCCAGGGAATATTTCGAAAACTCAATTTTGCGTGGGAGGAGGTGAAGCAATTGATTTATCTTTAAAACTTGCCCGAGCTTTCACCAAGCGGAAAAAAATCATTTCAGCCAACCGAGCATATCACGGTGTGACCGGACTTGCCATGTCGGTGGGAAGCGAGCGGTTTTATAGTCCCTTTCAAACAGACATCTCGGATTTCATCCATGTTCCATTTGGAGATTTAGATAAAACTTTGAATGCTATTGATGAATCCACTGCTGCTGTAATTTTGGAGACTATCCCTGCTACGGGGGGTATTCTTATTCCACCTCCTGGATACTTACGCGCCGTTAAGCAACGATGCGAAGAAACCGGTGCTCTTTATATTGCAGATGAAGTGCAAGCGGGATTGGGAAGGACTGGGGAACTGTGGGCTGTTGATGGTGGAATTTATCCCGATGAGCGGGTGGTTCCCGATATAATGGTATTAGCTAAAGGTATGAGTGCAGGTTTATATCCGTTGGCAACTTGTTCCTATCGAGCTGAAATAGAATCGGTGTTTGAAGAAGATCCGTTTCTGCACATTTCTACCACAGGGGGATCTGAGGTGGGCTGCTATGTCACCCGCAAGATGCTCAAAATGCTTACCGCTCCTGGTTTCTTGGATAATGTGAAGGAAAGAGGTGCACAACTTCAGAAAGGTCTGTTGGAAATTCAAGAAAAGCGTTCGGATATTGTAAAAGAAATTCGAGGACGCGGGTTAATGTGGGGGATGGAATTCATAAATAATCGATTAAGTATTGGTTATACTCTATATATGATTCAAAACGAGATATTTGCTGATTACTGTGGTAATAATGAAGCGACTATTAAGTTGATGCCGCCTCTAATTACAAATTCCAAAGAAATTGAAGAAATTATCCGAAGGTTAGAAATTGCAGTTGAAAAACTTCCTTCTCCGAAGAAAGAAGGAACTAATTAAGGAGGCATAAAAAATGAGTATGAAAGGGAAATTGGGTGTTTATTTAAGCAAAATTGAAAATGAATCTGGAGAATTTGAAATATTACAATTATTTGAAAGCTCACTCGACACGGTGCATCCAGATCAAGGTGAAATTCCAATAAAATTGCTTGGATTTGGAGAAATCAGTATTGTGTTTGAAATTTTAACTCCTGAATTAAAAGGATTGGCTTTCAAGCGCTTGCCTCTCTTTGAGAGTGAAGCTCAAGTCACTCGACACATCAAAGCATATCATGAATATTACACTCTTCTAACAGAAAAAGTCGGTTTAGTGATCCCAGAGCAAAAAAGTGCCTGGGTATATATGAATGATGAGCACACAAAAATCGCGCTCTATTGTATTCAAAAGAAAATCCCGGCTGAAAATGTAGTTAGTTCTATGTTATCGTCTATTTCTGCCGAGAAATTGAAGCCAATTGTCGCACTAATTCTTCAAGAATTTAAAAAGATCTGGCAGTACAATCGCAATAATACTGAAATGATCGAAATTGGATTGGACGGACAAATATCTAATTGGGCCTATTTTAAGACCCCTACAGGCAATCATATAGAATATCTAGATACATCGACTCCTCTATTTCGTAAAGATGGTGAAGAAGCCATGGAAGTCGCATTGTTTCTTAAGAGTGCTCCTTCATTTTTGCAGTGGATGTTAAAATCTTTGGCTACAGAGGTAGTTGAACGTTATTATAACTTACGCGATGTGTTTATTGATCTGATTGCTAATTTCTACAAGGAGCAACGTTCTGATTTAATACCTGCTTTAATCTCTCAAATAAATGAATTTATCCTCGAAAAAATTCCGGAGTTAGAAATTTCTCCCATATCGGAAGAGGAAGTTGTAAAGTATTATAAGCATGATAAATTCATCTGGCAGCTGTATTTAGGTTTAAGGAGATTTGATCGATTCTTAAAGACAAAAATTTTGCGGAAGAAATATGATTTCTACCTCCCAGAAAAGATAAAACGGTAGTGTGTTTTTTGGAAAGTCGGCAAATTTTTTTTGTTTGGATTTTTTATTGGTTTGAATTTCATGGATAAGAATTCTTCCCAAACAATCTCAAATAATCTCGTTGAATCTCCTGATAAGAAACCCGAAAATCACTCTGAAGAGCAACTCGATAAGTCGTACGATAGAGATATAAAAAGTACCGCTTTACCTCACTATTTGGGATTAATACTACTCATTGTGACCACAATCCTATGGGGTTCTACATTCACAATCACAAATCAAGTTACTCAACACATCCCGCCGATTTTTTACATGACTTTTCGCTACTTAATTGGATTTCTGGTTTACATTCCATTTTTTTGCCATTTTCGTAAAATTAACCGGGAATTTTGGAAAATTACACTCACGGCCAGCTTTCTGTTATGGGCATCATTCACACTTCAGACGATAGGAATTCAATTAACCACTGCAACAAAATCAGCATTTATTACTGGATTAAACGTGATTATGATTCCAATTTTTGCAGCAGTTATTTACAAAAGGCGGGTTCGTGGTATTATTTGGGTCAGTACTGTATTAGCCTTAATCGGCGTCTCGATCATGTCATTTTCGGGATTTGATTCCATCGAATTGGGAGATGTTTTAGTATTCATCTGTGATATTTTTTACGCGCTATACATCTTGTATTTAGAAAGAAAGCTTCCTTTTGTGGAAATTATTTCCTTCAGTGCCTTTCAACTTGCGTTTTTATCTTTGTTTTCCTTCATATCATCACTGATATTTGAAGTTTCGGTAAACTCATTCGTTTCAACCTTCAGAATTTTTCTCCAAACCCCATTCTACTGGTACATCTTATACATGGGCGTCATTGCTACTTCATTTGCCACTATAATTCAAATGAAGGGCCAAAGGGCAGTAACTGCCACTCAAGCTGCAATAATATATGCGCTCGAGCCTATTTTTGGCGCATTATTCGCTGCAATTCTGGGTAATGAAGATATTACTTGGCAAATTATTGTAGGAGGTGGGTTAATTATGACCGGAATCTTTTTATCCATTTCTAAAAAGAAAAAATATAATTCTGACACTGAAAGAAAAAAAAGTTGCAAAAAATAAGGGTTATAACACTAATTTTTTTAGTTCTTTAGGATTTATTTTAATTGCTTTAGTTTTTCCTTTTGATTTTTCTTGTGCCATCACTTTGTGCTTTTGATGAAGAAGCTTCTGCTTTTCCAATCGAATCTTCTCTTCATAAGAAAGAATGCGCTCGGGAGGCAAAACAGGTTCATCATCTAAAAATTCTCGATTGAATTCTGAAAGAAAACTTTTTGAATCAAGAAAATTCGCATTTCCAAGAGTTTCATCCCTACCTCGAAAGGTATTTTTTCTTTTGGGATGATGTTTTGGATTACTCTTCGCTTTTTTTCCGTGTTTATGCGACTTGTGCTTAGAAAGATTTTTACGCGCCAATGAGCATTTCTCTCCTCAAGTGCTTTAGTTATTATTAGAAAATGAGTTAAAAAAATTTTATTTTTTTAAAGATTGATCTTTAATCGATTTATTCGCTGAATAAGTGCTGTGATTACCAAAGGAAATCCTATAGTACTATCGACCCAGACACTTTGATGTTTTGCATTTACAGCATATTTTCCCCACGAAATGCTTTCAGAAATAGTGCAACCCGACAACCCTCCATCATATTGAACAGCAGTATGAAAACGAACGCTGAAATTATATCCATCGTAAATTCGGGCATCATTCGATTGGTGCATCTGATCTAAGTAGGGAAAAATTTGCTGTGCCCAATTACGGGGTACACCACCGCCTAAAATAATCGAACCCGCTTGGTTATATTTTGAAATGTAATCTGCAAAAATGGGAATATCGCCCAGTTCATCAATGATAATTTGAATGTTGTTTCGTTTTCGATACTTAACTAAATTCAATCCCAATTCAGAATCCGATAATGCTCCACAAAAGATAGGAACGTTATACTTAGCCGTTAACGAAATAAAACTCCTACCGGGTAAATTTTCTCCTAAAATGCGTAGAAATTCGGAAGGAGTTTGCGTGTATATCTCATTTGGTTTGTAAAATTTTTGAATTAGTTTTAACAAACCTTTTTCGGCCTTAGCATAGTTGTCTTCAGGTAGAAAAGTATCATAAATACGATTAATGCGGTGTTTGAATAAATCTGGGTCGTTTACTTTCTCAGAACCGATAAAGTGTCCTTGATGTGCTTGATCTGGATCAAAAACATTCACAATTGAATGAATAAGATTCGCTCCAGTAGTAACTATCGCATCAATTATTTTATATTCGATAGCTTGATTGATAACTTCCTCCATTCCAGCTGGTATCATTGCCCCAGCTAAGGTAAGAACTTTAAAGCAATTAGGAGTATTTACCATATTTGTTAAAACTTCCAAAGCTCTCCCTAAATTTCTACCTTGAAAAGAGCAAGATTGCAAATTTACTAATGCTTCTTCCACAGTATTTACCGATTTGGGATTAAAGGGTTTGATTTTCGATTGTAAATATTCTTCCTTTCGCATTTGCAAACACTTCATTTGAGTTAAAAAAAAATTTAATTAAAATAAAATTTGAACTCAATTAGAACTTATTTAAGGCGTAATTCAAGCACTTTTAGAGCACAAATACAGCAGCGGATAATACGGTGGTAAATTCTTCATCTTTTTCCACGACCGCTGTGGAAGTATGAGACTTTGTCTCTACGATCTTGTCACTCATTAAAAATATTTTTCGTCTTTTATCGTAATCTTCATCAGGATCAAACGGAATTCCAAGAGAAGATGCAAGCATGGTAGCTGCTAAATCTTCAGCAAAATCACTGGCTGTTTGTTCATCTTGACCAAAAGAGTGATGTTCACTTAAATAACCATAATGTTTTTCATCTTTTGGTTTCGCTACGCCAATTGAGGCAGAAATCAAGCGATTTATTTCACTAGAGCAATGCCTGGCTAAAACCGAGTAAACAATTTGCCCAGGTTTCAGCATTTTCAAACCTTCTTCTCTACTTATTTCAATACAATTAGGAGGGAATATTGAAGATACTTGAACTATATTCAGTGTTGAAATACCTGCATCGCGTAAAGCCTCTTCAAAGGATTGCAGTTCTTTCTTGGCACGTCCTACGCCTTTCGTGAAAAACACATATTTTGGAATCATCATTTAAAAAAAGAAGTGCCTAATTTTATCTTTTTCCATTAGTAAGAATGTTAAAAAATACCCCAAATTAGAAGGCGATTAAATTTTTAAAACGAATTTTGGTTTTAATTTCAATTCTATTTTACCCAGATTCAGATCTTCAACCTTATTAACGATTTTTTTGCCGCGATACGAAAACTGTGTTTCTCTCACATCGCTAAAAATCATTATTGCTTCTTCATTCTCTTGCTCGCAAACAAAATATCGTGTACCGTCAAATTCCAAAACATCAGTAACTCTATTTACATGAGGTAAATAATACCCGCCGCCGTGAGGAATGACATTAAAATGAGTTAACTGCTCATAGACCCCGTTTTTCTTGGCCCGATGCTCGAATCCTAAATTTTCAATTTGTTTTGTTGTTAGGTTGGGTAAAGCTGTAATTAAATACATGGGTAAATCTGAACGGAGTGCCACAGGAAAAAGCTTCTTTGGGTCATCTGAAATGTGTTGAGCTCCAAGTAAGATCTCACCAAAATTTATCAATCCTTGATGCATGGGATTTGAAACTACTTGAATTTTCCCAAATAACATTTC
The DNA here is from genome assembly GCA_964426185.1 of uncultured archaeon. Taxonomy (GTDB): domain Archaea; phylum Asgardarchaeota; class Lokiarchaeia; order Sigyniarchaeales; family Promethearchaeaceae; genus Harpocratesius. The sequence continues at coordinate 46,938 of CAYRPF010000005.1, forward strand.
CGCCGCTTTCTTGCGTTTTTCGGCAGCATACCACTTAACATAGTTAAAATATTTCATGAAATCTTTGGCATCGGTTCCGTCCAAATAAAGTATAGGCCCAAACGGAGTATCGATTTTTTTACATATCTGACGCAGTTCAGGAGATTGATCATAATATATCCCTATCCCTTTTTCATTCTTTTGTCTTAATTCTGGGGCAGATCCGTGAATCACAAACATAAAATTAGGAAATCTCATGCTATCATTGAATTTTTCCTCAATTTCGAAAACATCAATGAAATGGTTTCCTTTTTTAAAATCCCATTGAATTTTAATATCATCAATATAAACCTCTTTTTGGATGATTTTATTGATATTTTGGATAATTTCGCTTGGTTCTGGTAATTCATCTAAGCCCCCAACTAGCATTCCGCAAGCATTCGGTTTAGTATCAATAAAAATTAAAGGATCATGTGCATCTCCCCAAGTTAATTTTCCCCCATAGCCGTATCCATTCTGCCACCGAATTTTATTTCGAGAAATTGTTTCATCTGGTGTTGAAATGAAAGTTGCTAATGGATCCTTTCCCAATTGTTCTTGGGCATAATGAATTTTCGCAAGACCATATTGAAAATTCCATCGACACAGTGAGGATGCTCCATCTTCCACACCTAATGAAAAATAAAAGCTTTTAGCACGCTTTAATAATTCTTTTTTCGATAAAAAGGATATAGCTTGCATTTGCCTTTCTAGAGGGGGTCTCAAGTTTAAAAAGCTTACGGGTATTTAGGAAAACTCTCAATCGCATAGAACTTCGATAGCAAAGAACCTTAAGGTGGGAACAGCTATATATCATTAAATGAATTAAAGGTTTGTACCATGGTATTTACTCGTCAATTAACCAAGGAAGAATCACAAATTTTGCTGAAATTGCAAAAATTTGTTCGATCTGCTCATGCGGAATCTAATTCTCACGATTATGCTCATGTATTAAGTGTATGTAAATATGCTATTCAAATTGGAAAGGCAATTCCCGACCCAGTAGACCCGTTTATTTTGAGTGCTGGCGCACTTCTTCATGATATTGGTAAAACTAACAGCGTATTTTCACATATTCATGGGCTTTTCGGTGGTTCTTTAGCTGAAGAGTTTTTAGATGGAATGAAAATTGATCCTGAGATACGTGATGCTATCTGCAGAGTAGTGATCCGTCATACTCCTACCTCTATGATACCTCCCGAAACTCCAGAAGAAATGGCGGTGTATGATGCTGATACTTTAGATAGATTAGGATTAATGGGTTTACTTAGAGGATTCATAGGAAAAAATGGCGCGATGGACGAAATCATATCCACTTATATGGAAAAGCGCAAACAAGATTTTAAGAAGCTCCATTTTCAAGTAAGCAGAGATATTGGTCTCGAAAGTGAACAAATGATGCTGGCGTTTATTGAGATAATAGAGGATCGTTTGAAAACAAGGATGGAGTCTATTCACGATATTTTCAGAAAGGAAGGTTTGTTAAACTCACATTTTCAGGATGGCTCGAATCGGTGAAACTGTTTTTGGATTGTCGAAAAGCAAACCATCAATATGATGAAATACTAATTCACTCATACGTTCCACTGGATCTTCATAATCCATAAAATGCCAGCTTAATGCAAGAATCTTGAGTTCATGACACTTTTCAATAAATTGTGTTATATTCGGATGGGTCGATTTCAAGGAGATCATACTGAATGGTAGAGGCAAATCCTTTTTTGATGAAGCTTGTAGAAATTTTTCCAGCGGGTATTGGGTACATTTAGTAATATTTAAGCACAAAGTGGAGTTGGGGCAAATTTCATGGGCATCAGCAATTTCAATGATATTTCTACCACTGAAAACCACTTGATCACCTAATTTATTTTTGAGAATTGTTTCCGCTGCCGGGATTCCCGTACCTTTTCCTTTTAGTTCTACCATAAATTTTGGGGTAGGTGAAGTCCATCTAACTCGCTGTTCGATTAATTCATTAAAGCTTGGAATTTTCCAAAGACCATCTTTGCTTCTAACTTCATCCAATTCACGGCTTGTATACTCCGATATTTTCCCGATTGCATTCATGGTTCTGTCAAGAGTGGAGTCATGCAGTATGTAAAGCATATTGTCACTAGAAAGTTGAAGATCGAATTCAATATAATCCATATTTAAGGTTGCTGATTTGTTAAACGCTTGAAAAGTGTTTTCTACCACTCCTACGCGGAATCCTCGATGAGCTATAAAAATCATTGTTGAAATATGAAAGGATAAGCTATAAAAATCTTCGGATTCAAGAAGAAGATTGCCAATTAGATTAATAATCAGAATAGCGATTAAATAACAGTTAAATGAAAATAAAATGGAACAGAAAATGAATGAAATTTGTTCCATAGGAGAAAAAAATAGTAAAACACAGGCAGAAGTAGAAAAACGGTTTCATTCTGCTGCTAGAATATCTGCTGCTGTTATACGCTTTCGTTTTTCTGCTTTTACTATTTTCAAAGCATCTTTTGTAACCTTTGTTCCCAATTTTTCTAGTTGCTCAATTAACATGCTCACAGCATCTTCGGCAACTAATTTCGCTCCTTCGGCCTTCATTAGACGTCGCATGGGGGCTTTGGCAATATGTCCTCCGCTTTTTACTGCGGGTTTTTTCTTTGCAGCCGCTTTCTTTTTCGGCTTAACTTTTGTTGCTCTTTTTTTAGCCATAATAATCACTTTTATTTGAGTAAAAAAGGTAGATCTCCGCGAATAAGGAGTAATATAAATATTCCCCTTATTTTGATTAACTAACTTTGCCCTTTTAAATGTTGTCGCCGAAGAGTGAAATTTCTTACGCAATAACTCTGATCATCCGAATTAATTCCGACATATTACGACTTTGCACGCAATATTTGAAATTTTTTTTATTCGATGAATGGAATCTGAATTCATAAAAGGGGTGTCGAAGATATCATAATATATATGAAGGATTATGCAGTAATCTATAACCCAATTTCAGCGGCCGGAAAAACGAAAAAACAATTTGAATTAGTCAAGAAAACCTTAGAAAATTTAAATATATCATTCGATCTTTTTCAAACGGAGTATTTTACTCATGCAATTACCCTCGCTAACGATTTAGCAAATGATGGATATCGAATTATTGCCGCAGGCGGAGATGGAACTTGTAATGAAGTGTTAAACGGAGTAATCAACTCGAATACCCATGAATTGTTAGGCTTCATTCCAATGGGAACTGGTAATGACATTCCAGGTGCTGTTGGATATGCACCTAAAGATGTAAAGCGCGCTTGTGAAATAATTGCATCTGGTAATACTGGTCCTGTTGATGTTGGGGTATCCATTAATTCGTCTGGGGAAAAACGGTACTTTTTAGGCATAGGGAGCCAAGGTTTTGATGCAGAGGTAACCCAACGAACGAACGAAGGTTCAAAATTGTTACCTGGAACTTGGAATTATATTGCATCCGTGATTAGATCGGTATTCGGTTTTAAAAAACGGCACATTAAACTGACCACGGATTCAGAAACTTTCGAAGGTCTATGTAATTTAGTGGCTGTGGGCAACGGACCGACTTATGGTGGATTTATGTATATGTGTCCTCGCGCTAAAGTGAATGATGGATTATTTCATATTTCAATGGTGAATATGGGCAGGTTTGAGTTACTCTACAAATTTAACACTATGTACTCCCGCACTCTTCATCCCGATCCGCATATTAGAGAATTTATTGGTCGAAAGGTTAAAATTGAGATGGTAAATGATAATGATAATCCGTATATTGCTCAAGTTGATGGAGAAATTATTGGAAAACTTCCCGTGGAATACGAATGCATTAGAGATGGCTATATTTTCATCAAACCAAAAGAAAATGAAGCAGAAAAATGGTTCATGAAGCGGTATGGCAAGAAATTTTCCAAGCATTTGGAAGAATTACAAAACAAAGGGATTGAATATTATTAATATTAGTAATATCCTTTAAAAAAAAGGTCGGTATCATATTTTTTTAATTTCATAATGCTTTTCCTTCATTTGATTAAAAATGAATTTTTGGCAAGATATTATTTTGGCTTTCATCCAAGGTATCTTGGAATGGCTCCCAGTAAGTAGCGAAGGCTTTTTGGTTCTGTTCTCCGTGAACATTTTTCATGAACCTGAAGCAAGCGCATTTCAATTGGCATTATATTTTCACTTGGGAACTGCCTTGGCGGTATTGGTAAAATATTGGCGGGATTATTGGGATGCTTTTACAAAAAACCGGGATGTGCTCCGTTTTCTCATTTTTGCTACACTTGCCACTGGAATTTTTGGGATTCCTTTATATTTATTATTAAAAAATTTCTTGAATAGCAGTGCAGTTACTGGGTTGATTTTAACAGGATTAATTGGAATAACGCTGATGATAACAGGATTGCTACTGAAAGCGGGAAAAATGAAAACAACTAATCAAATTGCCTTCTCTGAGCGAAAAATTGGAGATGAAATCCTTTTAGGATTATGTCAAGGCATAGCAATAATTCCTGGTATAAGTCGTTCAGGGACCACGGTAACATATTTGCTATTACGTGGTTATAAAAAAGAAGATGCCTTTTACATGAGTTTTTTAATTAGTCTACCAGCCGTAATCGGGGCGGTGTTATTTGATCTCTTTGTTTCGCAAGATTTTACCTTTGTATTTAACTGGGAATTTTTGATATTAATTTTAATTACCGCTTTAGTGGGTTATTTTAGTATGGGTTTACTCTTAAGGATGGCTCGAAAACTTTCGTTTGATGTGATTTGTTTTATCTTGGGTGGGATAACTCTTGTGTTAGTTATCATTTTATATATTTTTTGAAGTTGACCCTTTTTTAACTGAATTTTTCCAAATAATTTTAAGTTCAGCCACCAAAATCTATTCAGATTGTAATGTTCTTGAATGTATTCCAATTAACAGATTTTCTTCTCAATAATTTAAATTCCTTTCTTATCGGTTTAAATACTCTAATCGGTATCATTATTTTTATTCGGATGATGGCTCATTCAAGGCAAGAATTAAAAACAGCCCCTCGTTATAACATTTTTCAGAAAGCCAGTAATTTTTTCGGAGCATTTTCTTACTCATTAATGGTTTCATTAACCGTGGTTTTTATCATTGCGTTGATATCTTCAATGATTGCTGTCAATGCACTTTATTATATCAATAATTTCAGAAGGGAATTCGCCAACTATAATCAGCTAATTGCCACTTTTCAATATCCCGTATTTCTTCCTACTATTCTTGTGTTAATGGCAGCATTTGCTGTATTTTATTCTCTTTTAGAATATCTTTTAATGGCCCAGCCCTCTCAGGATGCTCCAATGGAGATTCAACGATGGATTGAAAAAACATTTATCGATCGATTTCGTCCTCCTTGGAGTTATCTTGTAGCCTTTATTATATTTGTGGTAATTGTTTTGCTTGCTCCATTTATTACAGCTCGATTATCTCTTCAGCTTTGGACCAATTTTCCTCCTAATGCAAAAATATGGTTAATTATCTTGATTTTTATGAGTTGGATTATGTTGGGACCAATTTTTTATCTTTCTTACTATTCCCAAATTGGAATTGTTCAAGCATATTTCCGTGGGCGTAAAATCAACAAGAAGAAAGATAAAAAAGGTGCCTTTTTCTACTACATTGCACTTTTAGGGATTTTCATGACAGTTTATTCTTTCATTAAAATCCTAATATTAATTTTTGATGCTCGACCTGACACTGCATTAAATCCATTAGATGCACAAGGTGATTTTTGGCCCATTATTTTTAAATTTATTAAGGAAAGAAGTGGATTGTTAACTCAAGAGCAAATACAAGCAATTCTTGCATTTTTTGCTATTTTTCCGCTTGGTTTTTCCAGTTTCATCTTAACAACTATTATTTTTGGTTTGGTTGGATTTTACGCCAAGTTTCTCAGTAAAGAACCGTTAAATACCCCAAAAATGATACTTTTCGCCGCTTACATCATTACGGGTATTGCATTTTCAATTTTCATTAATACAATTGTCAATTTTCCCTATACATTTCCTACACAGTTTCTAAATTCAATTGGATTTCCTCTAACTACCAGAAACATAAATGATCAAATATTGCTGTTAAGGATTTTTGCAATTCCCTTATTGATGGAAAAAACTATTAATCTAATATTTTTGATCAATTTCTTGTTTTTAAACAAATCTCTCAAACAACAGATGGAAAAACTTGTCTTAAATCAAGCTATAACTAACGAGGATTTTGAAATTTTTCAAAAATATCTTAATCATAGGGATCCTTCCATACGTTTGAAGTTATTCATTCATTTGGTTGATTACATTAATCTTGATCCCACAATGACCGATCAAGCTAGAGATCAATTATCAAATATTTTTGAACGCTTTATTTTTGATGAAGATCCGAATATAAATCAGATGTTTATAGAGAATTCGGCAAAAATTACCGACCTTTTTACTTTATCAAGCCAGTTAAACTTGTGTTATCGGTTGATTGCTAAGGAATCTCCACAATCAATCAATATGGGCTTTAATTTACTAAAAATAGCATTACCATATTCACAAAATCTGTCAGACGATGAAAACACACAAATTTTCAAAGTTATGAAGAAAATTGTCTTAAAAAGTTACAACCCTCAAATAAACAATTCATTTACTGAATTTTTGAGTAACTTTCGCCGTAGTTTTCCAATACTTACTCGGAAATTAATCATCTCATTTATTCAAGCAACTCCCCGCTTTGAAATATTGCTTGGGTTAAATTTTATTTCACAATTTCCAAAATTTGTTCAATCAGACAAAGATATCATCATTTTATCCATTCAAAATCAATTAAAGAAAATGGATTTAGAAATTATTAAAAATGCTTTACATGCATATATTCGATTTGCGTTAGTTGAAACTTCTTTAATCCCTCAAATAATGACAGAATTTAATCAAATTACCTTAAATGAAGAGCCCATTATACAAGAAAAAATAGGTGGTATTGTACAGTTTAATTTAATTCATCCAGAATGGTTTGAGCAGTTTTTTGAGTATCTTCGTATTTACCTTGAAGATTCAAATATTTCAATCAAATCTGATGCATTAATCGCTTGTGGAACTTTAGCTTCACCAGTAAATGAGTTTCAATTCTTTAATTCTATCTATCCTTATTTTCTTCAAAATATTCAATCAGAAACAATAGAAATTCGAAAAGCCGTGATATCTTCACTTATTGTCATTGCTCAAACTCGTCCTGATATATACAATGACCCAAGGTTTCACAAATTGTTCACTTTTCTCATCGTTGATCCTCGTTCAGAAATTCGACATCAAGTATATCGATTTTTCATCGATGGAGATCCAGAATATATTGTTCGTGATATAGCAAATTTGTTAGAAACTCCCATAAGTATAGGTGTGCGTGTTGATCTCCTTAATATTTTATCTCAAATTGTACCATCTGTTATACCTTATGTAGATGATATCGATCTTTACCGTATATTGATGGAACAGCCTTTCTCAAATCAAGAAAATGAAGTAAATATGTCTGTAATTCAAGAATTGCAGGAAGATAAAACATCTTTGTTTGGATTTCGGAATTTTCAATCTTCGTTTAATCTCTATGACTCAATTGTTGCGTTAATGTATGATTTAACATACTACATTCCAGAAAAATATCATATCCTCGTTGATTTTTATCAAAAACATCAAAAATTGGAAAATGATTTCAGTCTTGCCAAGAAAATAGAATTTTACTCTAAGATTATATATGAAGAATTAAGCCTAACCAGAACGGTAGGAATTACTTTTACTTTGGTAAATTTAATTGAGCTTATCCATCAATCTTTCTCGAAAATCCAATATCATTCTACACATATTATTATTCAATATATCTCAAAACTTCTTAAAGTTGCCCCAGGTTTTCATAAAGAATTGTTTGATATTGGTTATAACTTAATTTCGTTCAAATCTTACATGTCTGATTCGGACAAAGGGACCTTACTCGTCTTTTTTACGGAAATTATTACTCATTCAAGGGGAAATTATATTCAGCCAATTACCATTCCAATTTTCTTAAAATCCAAACAAATAACATTAAATCCGTTCGAAAAGGTTCTAAAACCCTTTCTACTCTTCTGCATGAAAAATTCTCACAAACAGATGGAAAATTTCATTATGGAATCATTACAGAAAATGATGACTGATTTTTCTGATATATCAAAAATTCAAGATTTTCTGGTTCATATCATTCACCATTCTCATGATTCCGAAGTAAAAATATCCGCAATGAAATTTTTCACTTCACTCCCAATTGAAATTAAAAATAGGAAAAATATTTTATTAATTTTGAACCAATTACGTTCTAAAGATGACAATGTAAAAGCCCAAGCTATAGAATCCATAGGAATCATTCTGCGCGCCTTTCCGACTGTAAACCCTGATGAAAAAGGGCCATATAGTTCATATGCTAAAGTTATTCGAGATCTTTTATATAATGCTTTTTATAGTTCTTACAGTATAACTGCTCCGATTCAAATTCGCGCAACAATTATAGCCCATTTAAAAACCATATTATTGATCCAACCTCATTTTCCAGTTTCTTTGAAAATTCTCGATCAACTCTCTCAAGAACCAGATGAGGTGCTGGCTATTCAAGCAGTTTCACTACTATTTGATTTTGTTGATTTCCATAAGGAAAAACTTAGTGAAGAATTGGTAATTCTGCATCATTATTCTAATTCCCCATTTGCTTCAGTGCAAAAGATCATGAGTGAACGTATCGCAGGATTATTTAATGAGAAAGTACATTTGAATGTATTATTTCCCATTATTTTCAATTTAACTACAAGCGATTTCCCTGAAATTCGTCAAATGGTATTTAACACCATATTTTTACTGTTTAATCAAGAACCTACTTTACTACCGCAATTTTTCTATAACCTACAAAAATTAACGAAACAAGTTAACTATGAAATTCGATATGATTCTTTTGAGCTATTGACTAAAATTGTTAATATACTTTCTTTATCAGAAGATTTGATTGGAAAATTTAATGAAACACTTCTTAGATTATCCATGGATCCCGAAATGGGAATAAAGATCTTCATTTCTCAGAATTTAGTTCATTTAATTCATCGATATCCTCAACATAGTTCCGAGTATTTACATATTATTTCGGATTTTATCAGGTTAAATAATTCGGAGATTGTAAAAAATATTATACCCGCTTGTAAAGCGGTTATTCAAGTAAACCAAGAATTCAAGCCTATATTAGAAAAACGGATTAAAAAGGTGTTTAAGAAAACCCAAAATCCGTTTATCGATACGTTGCTAAAGGAAATTTCTTAGAAATTACATAATACTTAGGAAAAATCTGCGAAAAATAATTTTTTAATTGAATCTAAGATATTTTCTAGAAATTCTTTTGTAATATCTTTTGCTTCAGAAATTTTTTCGATTTCATTTGAGAAAATAACACTTAGTTTATCACGATCATAGAAGAAAACATTCAAATTTTCAGGAAATACCAAAGTAAACAAGAAATAAGCTTGACCTTTTGTCCTTTTTTCTTTTTGAGTATAATCTTTAATTGTTTGAGTATAAATTAAAGCAAATGTCTTAGGATCAGTAAATAATAAAGGACCAAATAAACCTTGATGGTAGAGTTGACCTTGGCCGAGTGCAATAGAATACAAACTGCCAACTCTTAAAACATTCGCTTGAATGATTGGATCCGATAAATCTAAACGAGTACTCTCTTGTATCATAGGACCTAGGCGTTCATCAATTTTAAAGACAATCATGGCGATTTCATTTAAATAATTTATTGAGATTACGGATTCTCTAAAGGAATATAAAGGATCTCTTAATATATTGATCATTCGCTTAAATAGATAGCCTTCTATACTGGAGGAGATGGATTTTGCTGATGGTTTTGTTTCTATTAGGTTATGAATTTCCTCGCATAAGTGGATATGATATTCAAATGAAAGTTTTTTGGATATTTCAAAAGCGTTTTGTAATTTTTCTAATGCCTTTTTGGGTGTTTCTAAGGCTATAAAAGATAAAGCCAAAATTTCATAAAGTAGCATTTGGAAGATGTGTTGATTTTTCTTTTTGGCAAGATCTAAAGACTTAAGTGCTAAATTTTGTATATTTTGAATTATTTTTTGTTTGGTTTCTGGTTGATTTCGACTAAAATTTGAGTATTGCAGGAGATAATTACGAATTGAAAGAAAATTGAAAATGTTTTGGAAAAGTGTTTTATTCTTTCTTTGTGCGAGATTAGAACCCTCGCTCAGAAGAAATTCTGCTTCAAAGAAATTCTGATGTTCTATCGCTTTATTTGCTCTAAATTGCAAAATTTGCATTTGAATTTGCTTTAAATCGTATTTTTTAGCGAATTTGTCTGCTAATTTAAGATGAGAATAAGCTTGTCTTGTCTCACCAAGTTGATCTTCAATATTCGCTAAGAGAATTAGAATTTCTGCATGTTGAATAAAACCTTCAGTATCTTCAATAATAGAAATTGCTTTAATTAATAAATCCTTTGATTTTAAAAATTGAGATTTTAATTCCCAAAATTTAGCAAAAAATAACAATGCTTGTGCATACCTGACTGGATCTTCTAATTCTTGATATAACGATATTGCTTGATCTAATATTTTGTTAGCTTCAATAATTCTACCTAATTGTAATAAAATATTCGCTTGCCCAACGTATAAATATGCTCGAGATCTACGATCTTCAATTTTTTGTGCCAATTCAATTCCTTTTTGAAAAACTTGCAATGCAGTATCATATTCTCCCATTATTTCTTTGGATTCTGCAATATTATGTAAAATCAAGCATTGCCATTTATGTAAATCGTTTTCTTCTGCTATTTGAAGAGCTTTTTCAAAATTCTGAAGGGCTAATTCATTATCACCATTTTCCCTTAGAATTAATGCCATATTTGAGATCAATTGTATTTTTAATTGATAATTTCCTGTAAGATCCAGAGATTCTACTAAAGATAGGTATTTTAATGCTTCAGAATTTTTATTTTGGTGATAGTAAATTGCCCCCAAAATCATCCCAGTTCTGGCGGCTTTTACGTGTAATCCCAGTTTTTGAAAAATTTCTAAGGCTTTTCTTGCTCTAATTTCGGATTTTTTGAATTCTCCCATTTCCATTTCGATTAAAGAGATTCCACGTAAAGACTCTCCTTTGAATTCCAAATGATATTTTTTTATGGAGTAATCATATAACTCAAAATAATATTTTCTTGCTTCAGAGAACTTCGATTGGTAAAAACAAGCAGATCCAAGCATATTTAAAATTTGAAACCTTTCTGCTTCTTCTTTTGCTATATTTAATAATTCATTTAACTCTTGCTCAGCTTCACGAGGGTGTTTCATAATTTCTTGCTCTAACTCGTCTAATCGAGATAGTATCTCTGATTTTGAATCCAGTCTCATAATGCTCCCGCGTAAAATTGAATTGTATGCCTACTATTAAGCTCGGTACCATTAATATTTTAGGAATAGTGCGAATTTGATCATATTTTACTTATCTTTTTAAGTATGAAGCCGACAATAATTATGAGGGTAAATATGAACTACAAAAATGGTATTATCATTGCAATTATAGGATTAATTGTCTCAATTATCTCTTATCCGATTGCACCAGTAATCACCTACTTTTTCGGCTCTTACATGTTATTTTTCTTGGTATTTCTATATTTCACTGATATAAGAAAGAGATATAAGCCAATTGAAGTAATTCAATCAAGAACTCTTGAAACTGTCTAACCTTTATTTCCACTTTCATCTAAATTTATCATCTATTGACCTTAAAAAGTGAATCACTATGAGTAACAAAGTGCGTTTTACTGCGAAAATTGAAAAATTCACCCCAAATTTGGAAATTCCTTCAGATTCATCTTTTCTTAATTATAAAATTCAAGAGTTTAATCGAATTGAGATGATCGAACGCATTTATGATGCATTACTTGAAGCAAGGCTTCGAAAATAATCACTGTATCAATTTTTTTTTTTCTTTTCACAAAATAATGAACACTCAATCAGCGGTAATCTGATAATTTTAAAGGTAATGTAAATTATTAAACTTAATCATGTCTCAAATCAAATTTAAACAAGAAGAAAAAACAATATTCCTTGGTGGATTAATTATTGTAGTTCTATTGATTGTAATTTTTGCAATCAACAATTTTCCAGGATATCTCTATTTAATTGTTGGATTATTGGGTATTACCTTGGGGATTTTTTATCTGAAATCCCAAGAAAAAGAACAACGATTTGAATGGATCAAAGAATACGTTTATGCCCGTCAACGTGAAGAAAAGAAAAGATCCATGAAAAATAAGGATGATACAGATAATTTCATTGAAGAAAAACTTGATTCAAACGAAAAATAGTTTTTTTTTAAAATTCGCCTATCACGGTTCTCGTTTTAACAATATATGATTAATAGGTTAGTTCGAATTTTTATATAAAATTAATGAGCCGCCATAGGCGAAATTTCTAATTTATTAATTTTTTTCATGAGAAAATAGAAATTCTATTAACTGAGGCATAAATTTTAATTCATTTTGAAGCCAATCTGGCAAAGATAGATTTTTTTCAATTTTTTTGAAATCTATATGATTTTTCATATATACCATGCGAAAAGATTCAATAAAAAGGCTAGTTGCATAAGGTATATAATCTTCTACCTTTTTTCTGCATATATTTAGAAGATTATTTAAAAGTTGATTCAACTGATGAAAATTTAACTTTGAATTCTCTGTTCGAGATAACTGATTAGAGATTTCATCAAAATAAAGATTATATTGATGCTCTTTTGCGAATTCTCCAATAGTCATAGTAATCTCTTTTTGAACTTGCTTCATTAATGTCTGGTCTAAGTATTGCCAGATATTTTCAATAGTTTGATTATAAATAGAAATTAGTAATTCTAAATCAGTTGGATTCGGCTTGATACTTAAAATTCGTCTAATTTTAAATGTAAAAATCGTCGAATTTAATGGTTTAAATGTAAATTCCTTTGCTCCGTAATACAATGCCTTTAAAATTAATCCGCGATGTTCTAATCCTGCTAGAAGGAAAATTTTTATCTGGGGATCAATAGAAATTATTTTTCTTATACCATTACATTTTTTATTTCTTTCTAATGAAAGATCATAGATAATAAAACTAAAATGTGTTTTAGAACATTGAGCATAGGTATCCTTCATAGAAGATTTACGATTGATGTTCTTAAGTCCTGATTTCATTAGAATTTTGGAAATATTTTCTGCTAGTTCGTTTGAACGAGTTATTAGAAGCACATTTTGATCTATCATAATCATCCTTTTTTTTTTGGTTTCAATCCTATACTTTCCCTATTTTATTATAATAATTATAACACCTATAACTATAATTATAACTCCCAAAAAAGATAAACTAGAAATTTTTTCTCGATTGATTAAATATGCAATTGGAATAGAAAATAGAGGATTTGCACTCGCTAATAATGACATTATAGTCGCTCCTGTTACTCTAGCCGCTTCAGTGTATAAGAAAGCACCTAATGAAGTGCCTATTATGGATGCAATGATAAGCAAAAAGTATGATTGCTTCGAAATTGTGCTTAATTTTGGTTTTTCTTTTGGAATTAAGATACCGCTAAGGATTAGAAATGCCGCAGGAAACCGAATGACATTTCCCAAAATACTGCTTGATGCTCCAATATTTAATTGATTATTTATTTGATTGGTTGCATAATCTATAATTACTAAACCTGCTGCCCACCCTAAGCTGGCAAAAATTGCGAATCCAATTGCCAAAATTGTTTTTTTCGGTGTAATTAACTCTCTTTTTTTTCCACTATGTAATTTTTTTGATTTTCTTGCTATGATAGTGGTTTTGTTTGAATTTATTGAATCTGGAATAATGGACATTTCTTGAGATTCTTTAATTTGAGCTTTTGCAATAACAAGGACTCCTGAGGTAATAAATATGAAAGATACAAATATCCACCATTCAAATTTTTGATGCAACACAAGAACTGATAACAGAAATGAGAATAAGGGATATGTCATTGAAATTGCTAATGCTTTTGTGGGACCAAGTTCTTTTTGGGCCATAAAATAGCTAGTGTCTCCCAAAACTTGACCAAAAACAAAACTTAAGATTAACCATATCCATAATTCTAATGAAAGTGAGAAAATTAGGTGGAAAATTCCAGAATAGGCTGCAATGGCAAAAAAAGTAATCACTCCAATAAGTGTTCTGAACGTATTAATAAAAAGTGGTGAAGCTTCATGTTCACATTTTCGAAATATTACATTAGATAATACAAAAGAAAGAGTTGCAGCTAATGCTATGACTTCACCTGCCATAGGAAGGTTAACAACAGATTGCATAATTTCTTTTGCTTTCGTGTATATGATTATTTAATAGAATATCTCAACTAATTAATAAATAGGGTGATCAAATGATTCGCTGGCTCTTTACAGTTTCATTTATAAATTACATGAAATCCAAATCATGGGAGATTTCAGGAGAAAAGGATGAAAATCGAACTATTGCTTCGCCAGTAGCGATAGCAATATTCACAGCCTGTACTTTGGGTTGATCCATGAGTAATTTCTTTCCATTTGAGGTAGCCGGGATGCCACTAGAAGAAGCACAAAATGACCCAGGATTAATTCAGGTTGAAACGAGTAACAAACCAGAATGGTTGCAAATATTTGTAGAAAAATCGATAATACCTGATTTAATCGATCCTATGATCTTGGATTATTCATTGCTAAACGAGGTTGAATTTCCTTTTGTGGTAATAAATCCTCAATTAATAGATGATCTTCAATTCTATGGCAATGTATCATTAGAGCAGGAATGATCCTTTGATAGAAATTCTTCAATAAATAAGGAAAATCAAAGGGAACGCCAAGCAAATGGATGCTCTTTTTTTTCGATTTCGAAATTACAAAATAGAAAAATGCTGATATATTATCCTAATAAGGAATAAAAAAAAGAATCAGGTTAGCAAGTTGAAACGAACACGAAAAGAAGAATATCATGAAATTATATCTCAAATACCAGAATTGGAATATCACCCAACTTCACCATTCATCCAAGTGAATAATTTAGTAAAGAATTTTAAATTAGGTGATACCCAAATCCAAGCAGTAGATAATATTACCTTGAACATTCATCAGCATGAATATGTAGTTATTGTGGGTGAAAGTGGTGCTGGAAAAACCACATTACTACATTTATTGGGTGGGTTAGATAAACCCAGTGCAGGAAAAGTGATCTTGAGCCATATAGATCTTTCTCATTTTGATCAAGAAACTTTGGCCACTTTTCGCATATTCACAGTTGGAATCGTGTTTCAAAATTATAATTTAATTTCTTCCTTAACATCTCTTGAAAACATCTTATTCCCAATGCAATTATGTGACTTTACAGTTGAGGAAAGCCTTAAACGAGCAACTGAATTATTAGAATCTGTTGGTTTAAGTGCCCGTGCAGATCATCTTCCTTTTCAATTAAGTGCAGGAGAGCAGCAAAGAGTAGCAATTGCTCGGGCATTGGCACTTAATCCGCCTATTATTCTTGCAGATGAACCTACTGCCAATCTGGATAAAACTAATGCAGAATATATTGGACGACTTTTTGAAGAACTCCGACAGCAAGGTAAAACCGTAGTATTGATATCTCATGATGAGAAATTAATCAAACATGCTCATCGAAAGCTGGAAATGGCCGAAGGAAAAATTGTTAAAGATGAAATTCTTCAAGAAATTATTTTCAATGATTCTATCGAAAATTTTGCTACTAATTTAGATGAAAATTCTACCGTAAATTCAGAGAAAAATTCCGAAGAGGGGATGTGATGAGTTATAACTTTGCTTTGAAAGATTTAATGCGACATCCCAAGCAAACTCGCGCCTATATGCGAAATACTATCTCTATCTTGACATTTTTTTTAACATTTTGGAACTTAATGCGCGGGTTTGGATATCTTCTCATGCCATCATCTATTCAACAATATAATTTCACTATTTATGAAATCATCACTCAATTTTATTTCTTTTTATTCATCCTTACCTCAATTCTTGCTGGTCTTCTTTTAATTCTCAATAATCATGCCATTATCCAAGATCGAAAGCGGGACATTGGAATCATGAAATCAATTGGAACCTATCCTTCTCACTTGTATAGTTTTTATTTAAGCGAATTGTTTATTTTATTTGTAATTTGCTTCTTAGTGGCATGGTTTTTTGCTTTCATGCTGTATCTCGTTCTTTACTTACTTGTCCATCCCTTTTATCCTATATTTTCTTGGGTATCTGATCCGTCTGTTGCCTTCATAAGCTTTTTTGGGTTGATTGTAGCAATCTTCATCTTTAATGGCTGGGAAATTCGAAAAATTGGACGTTCCACTTATGCCGAAACGAAATCTGGAGTTATTAAAGCAGGAATTCTGGGTAAATTATCTGCAAAACTCCGTAGTTGGTTGTCAAAACGTTCTGCTGCGGTTAACTTAGCCTTTCGCAACATCCTTCGCAAGAAACATAAGGTACAACAAACTTTGGCGATAGTAGTTATTGCTAATATCGTAATATTTTCTAGTTTCTTTGGATTACTCATAATTAATTCAACTGGAAGAAGCTATATTTCCCAAGCCCAAAGCGATTATGTAATTGCAATAGGGAATAATGCCCTTTTAGAAACATATACTCAAGGATATGCCAGTTTCACGAATTCAAATATTGAACTTAATTCTGAGATAGATTATCTGCAATCGATGAATAATTTGACTCGTTTTTATGCCAATCTGTCTGAATATCTAAAAAATTATGGAATTAATGCTGTAGACAAGCGCTTGTTTACCATTAAAAATATCACCGAAGATCCAGGAGTGGTGTTGCAAAATTTTGTAGATCCCACTACTGGCCTAGAATCGCAAGAATATGTGTTAATCGGAGGAAATAAATCTCGAACCATTCCCATTCAAGGTGTAAATTTCGGAGAAACGGTTCAAAATTGGTACTATGAAGGTGCTATGCTCAATTTTGAATATGGAGTAGCCATTGGAGATACTTTAGCAGGTGAAGTTTATACAAATCCTCTTGTACAATGGTTTCTATACTCAAATTCTGCTACAAATCGGACCTACCGGCACAAAGTAAATGCAATTGTATTTGACACCTTCAATAGGGGAAATTCTGCCTATCTATACTTAAACACTTTACAAGAAACTCTCGGTAAGCCGAATTATACCAATCTTTTCTTAGTAGATTACACTTCACTGGTTATAAATTCGGGGGAAGACGCTGTCAATTCATTTATTTTCGAATTAGAAGATCTAATTCATACTCAATTGGGAGAACAATTTGGATTAGTTGATTTAAGCCCAATTCTTAAACATAATCTGAATTCCCTTCAACCAGTTATAATTACACTTTTACTTTTGATTTTAATGATGAGCATGGTAGTGATTTACAATATATTTAACTTTGAAAAAGGGCGGGTTCATGAAGATAAAAAAGACTATGCCATTCTTCTTGCCATTGGGGCAAAACAAAAGACTTTGCAGAATTCAATTTTCTTAGAACTTGGATATTTGGCAATTTTAGGTGTAGTATTAGGTTTTATTGGAGCTATGTTCTTTAATATTGTGTTTTTATTAGAAGAATCTACTCGTCCAAGTATATGGATCCCCATATCTGCTGTGGGTGCTCAAATTATCATTCTTTTAGGATTAATGGCTGGAATTTCGCGGTTTTTCCAATTCAAAGAACAAAATGATTATCTTGCCATTACCGTATAAAATTTCTTTTTCTTTTATTTTTTGGGTAATTTTCTTGGGCCAATAAGTTGATTTATTAATTTTGGTATTTCTTTGAGTTGTAGCATTGTTTGGGGTGAAACAGTTACAGATTTCCCAATTTTTTGAATAGCGAGTAAACTATATATTATCCGTTCTAAGTAGTCGATTAAATCTCCTGGAAAAATTTTTATCTCGAATTCATCTTTGAATACTTGAACTATCTCGGAAATACTCAATCCACTCAAACGGTAATCGAAAATAAATCCTTCTACATTTTTCCGACCACAGTCGCAGTAAGGTGAATCCTCGCAAGAGCAATTGAAAATATCTTCTATCCAGCGAATTATCGTTTCGTATACTCTTCGATTGAGCCGTCCTCTTTGTTTTTTGCCCATGTAATCTGCGGAAATCATGGATAAAACCGAATTAGAAAATAAATTATTAGAACGAGATTGTCTTTCACTCTTTAAACTGAGTTCTGCCAACATTCGATTAGTAACATAAACGTTCATAAATTTATTCAAACTTTGTGCCAAGATTAGCATATCTGGGGCGGGGTTTTCTTCAGTTACTGGTCTAGTTAGTTCTTTACGAATTTGGATTGCCTGTGAAAGCGACAGATATGATTCTGCTACAGCTTTTCCA
The DNA here is from genome assembly GCA_964426185.1 of uncultured archaeon. Taxonomy (GTDB): domain Archaea; phylum Asgardarchaeota; class Lokiarchaeia; order Sigyniarchaeales; family Promethearchaeaceae; genus Harpocratesius. Next base: position 65,406 of record CAYRPF010000005.1, read on the forward strand.
AACTTAGTGGTTCGAAATTCTGTGTTATTGTAAACAGGACGAATCATATGCACACGATAAAGATATTTTATGGCTGATTTAAGATCGAAATCTCCATTAAATAATAGAGAATGAAAATACCGTAGATTTCCTTTGCTTATACCACGTTCAAGGGTTCTATCATAACTATACATACTTATAATGGCTAAAATCTCGGCATATTGGAGTTCATCATTTGGAGGTAATTGTAATGCTTCAATTTCTCCTTTAAGCAGACGCATGGCTAATTGTTCTTCTGTTTCCATATATGCTGCTGTAAATGTTTTTCCAGGCGTAATCAGCAGATATACCTTGCCAAGGTCATGTTTTTTTAGTCTTCCAGCGCGCCCACTCATCTGTTCAAAATCTGCAACAGTTAATGGTTGAATACCCATGACTAAAGAATAAAATACAACTAAACTGGCTGGAAAATCTACCCCAGCTGCAAGTGCTGCTGTTGTGACGACACATGCCACCTTTTGCATCTCAAATGACTTTTCTATGAATTTTCTTTTACCATAATCTAAGCCTCCATGATAAGCATAGGCGGTAATATTGTTTTTTCTCAGCTGTTCAGCCAATTTCTCAGTATTTTTTCGAGAATTGGTAAAAACTATGGTTTGCCCTTTAAATCCAAAGCTTGATTTAACCCGATATTCTTCTCGAACCAACCTTCGAAGATGTTTGAATTTTGTAGGCTCATCCATGCAAATAACTAAGTGTCTTTCAATTGGAACAGGTCTATCTTTATAATGAATAAGTGATGCACGAATATGTGTTGCTAGTTTCTCTGGATCTGAAATAGTTGCACTCAAGTATAACATTTGAGCTTTGGGAAGATAAAGTCGTAAGCGGGCGATTAATCCATCCAGAATAAAACCCCTTTCAGGGTCTGCTAACATTTGGATTTCATCCACAACTATGGTCCGAAAGTCACGTAGCAAATATGGATGACCGCTTCTTAATAAGATATCGATTGCCTCATATGTGGCAATCACGACATCTGCTTTTGTTAAGGTGCCTAAATCTTCTTTAACACCTGCTTTTCGAGAAATGTGAGAAATCCCTATTTTCAAAGCGGAATTTACTCCAATTTTCTGCAATTCTTTATATTCTTGAAAACGCATATTTGCCAAAGCCACAATTGGAACTAAATATAGCATTTTTGCTTTGGATTTGATCTTTTTCATCGTTTGCAGAAATTTTACTTGCACCTCGCTAAACGTATATGATTCATCCTTGGAGTAGTGACTTTTTGATCTTGAATTATGGAATGGATTTTTCTGATTATTGTTTTTGGTCAAGATTTGAATTTTATTCTCTATAATTTTACCAATCCCCGCCATTTCCCCTATCATTGTTTTTCCCGAGGAAGTTGAAGATACAATTAATTCATCTTGGTTGTGAAGTAATCCATGTTCCAAAGCCATAATTTGTGCAGGGAGTAATTCAACCCGATGTTTTTTAGCATAGAAAATTTGTAAAGGATAAGGAATTGGAAAATCCCAGATGGTTCCTTTTTTTTCATTGGCTTTTTGAATCTTCTTCTTGCGCACATTAACCAAAGTTGCTTCGCGATGAGCGATGATATCGAAATTTGGGTTAAAAATATTCAGAACCTTCACTACATCATTATATCGCTTTAACATTTTACTTAAATATTTTTTAAACTCGGAAGTTATTTCTATTCGCGTTTTCAACATGGCTACTATCTCATTTCCAGCGCATTTTCGACAAACATAAAAAGCTTGGTTCTTATAACGGTTGTATTCATCAATTAGTGTATATCGCTTGTTTTGTCTGCATGAATGACAAAAAAGATAATTTCGTATTTTATCATAATGAAGTGCATTTAAATAATTATAAACTGGGGTTAAGGAATTCAAATACTCGTTCATTTGTTGAATTTGGATCTCGTGAGCGTCAGTTTCTACAACTTGAAAGTTATCCATTTGATGCCCTTGTGGGCGATTTAAATGATTTCCAACAATACAAAATTGTGCGTGAAGGATAAAGTAACGAAAATCACTTGGATCTAAAACTTTCAAGGCATTCTCTGGGTTTGTCGCCTTTAGATTTCTTTTCCAAAATTTGAAAGGAACATATGAACCATTTTCTGTTTCCACATCAAATAGCACTAATCCTGTAAAAAATGGCAACTCACGATAACGCAGTTCATGATAAAACTGATCATCCTTGATAATATCAAAACACACTACATCAAAGTACTTTTTACGGGGATGTTCTAAGTCCTTATCTAGTATAGTGAAATATTTTTTTTTTTGCAAAATACCAGAAATACTGGGCGACATTACTCACTTATTACTAATATTTTGCACTTTTTTTGTTTTTCGCTTTTCAGAGCGAAGAACGAGAGGGAAATAGAATTAATTAGAATTAAAAAATAATTAGAATCCAAAAGCTGATTTAATATCTCCATAGATACGAGAAATTTCTTGTAATTTTTGAGTATCATCCATAACAGATTTAATCCAACCCGCTAACCCTTGATCACCTTGTTTCACCCATTCTAAAAAGATTTCAACTGTAGCTCGATCATCAGACATAACACATCACTTTGATGAGCTTTATTGTTTTTATGGAGTTAAAAATGTTAGCAATAACATTTTATGGATTCAAATTAAAGTACTACTATGAATATTCAAATTAAATCCCCGAATCCAGATGATATTTGGGACCTTTGGAAGCGACAAAATGCAAAATCGCAGAATCTTGAAAAACATTATAAAATTAAAGGCTCCACATTCAACTTGGATAATATAACCTCCTCAGAATATGTAAAAGATGTCGAAAAAGGTGCGATTTTACTTTATTTACGAACAGAAAAATCGTTGCCCGAAGATGCAAAACCGAAAGTGAGGCAAATTTCTCCCAAAAAAGTTACTAAAGAAAGTTTTTATGATTTTAGGACTTCTCCCACCAAAAAGAATTGGAAAGGAGACAATGTCGTGCCATTCCTTAACACACTTAAACCTGTTAAGTGTCCTTCATGTGAAGGTTCTGGAAAAGTACAATGTTCTAAATGCAAAGGACAGCGTTTTGTAGTTTGCACAAATTGTGGTGGTAAAGAGAAAAAGTGCAAAAAGTGTAATGGAACAGGGAAATTGAGTGAAACGATAACTGTAATTAACGAAAAAGGTGAAAAAATAAAGAAAGAAATCGTTTTTCAATGTAATGAATGTTTTGGCTCTGGCAGCGTGACATGTAAAAAGTGCGGGGGCACTGGTAAAATTTTATGTACGTATTGTGATGGAACAGGCGTTTATCGTTGTGATAAATGTGACGGCTATGGAATCACGTACCAATATGAGATTAAACCAGTTCCTTTTAAATATGATTCGCAAACGGAGCCGATGCTATTTAGTTCTATTAAATTATCTGGATTAGAATCTCAAATTGGCAGAGATATTCAACAAGCATTGGATCAAGTTGAAGGGATTTTAATTCGCCACCCAGAAAAAGAGCTTAATAAAAAATTTATTGAACCTTCATTGGGATATATTTCCAAAGAAATTCAGAAAATTGCGAAAAACGTGAAAAAAGAGTGGGAATCCGCCCAAAGAAGTTCAAATTTGTCTATTTCACTTCCAATTTATTTATTTCCTGTTCTTATTTTGAAATGTGAAACCAAGAAAGGCAGAAGTTTTCAAGTTTTTGCCATTGGTTCGGAAAAGAAATATCGTGTGTACGGTAAAATCTAATATCGTGTGTACGGTAAAATCTCTTTTTCTTCTTTATTTGCAGATATAGAGGAATTTTTATGGAGAATATGCCTCATTCAAAATCAGCTATAAAAGAAAGTTCAAATAATCGATTACTTATTTTATCACTTTCATGCTTGATGGGAGTCATTGGTGGGTTATTTGCTGCAGTACTTCGATTTTTAATTGAGATTATTTCTTACTTTTTTACCGAAATTCTATTGCCACATATCTCATTGGTGATTCAGGATTATAATCTTGGTTATCTTTTACTTCCTACAATTGGTGGTTTGATTGTTGGTATAATAATCTCTAAATTTTCTAAAGAGGTCCAAGGTTCTGGAATTCCTTATCTATTGGAATCAATGACCTTTAAAAGCGCCAAAATTTCTCCCCGCGTCGGGTTGTTTAAAACCATTGCAACCTCAATTTCAATCGGAACAGGTGGAAGTGCTGGGAAAGAGGGCCCAATTGCATTAATTGCGGCTTCGTTCGGCTCATTTTTTGGAGGAAAACTCTCTCTTCGGCCTGAAAATAAGCGTTTGTTGATGACATGTGGATTAGCCGCAGGAATTGCGGGGACATTTGGTGCTCCAGCGGGAGGCGCGCTTTTCGGTTTAGAAATTCTTTATCAAGGTATTACGCTATCTGCTGGTATTCCAGTTTTTTTGGCAGCTGTGATTGGATCGGTGGTTACTGGGCTATTTTATGGATATGACAACATATTTGCCGTGGATTTTGATCCTTCTTCCATAAAAATAGCAGAATACCCTATTTTTATTCTTTTAGGTGTTTTCTGTGCAATAGTGGCATATCTTCATATATTTTCTTATAAAAAGATATCACGTTTATTCCACAAAATGAAAATTCCTCTATTCATTAAACCCGCTATTGGAGGTCTTCTTGTCGGCCTATTAATTATGTTTTATCCTGACTCGGGTTTGTATGGAACTGGTTTTAATGGAATTCAGCAAGCTTTTGATGAAAATTTGGCTTTAGGGATGTTGGTAATTCTTCTAATCCTAAAAATTCTCGCTTCTTCAGCCACTATTGGATCAGGAGGTAGCGGTGGCGTATTTGCCCCGTTAGTGTATATTGGTTGTATGGCAGGAGGTGCGTTCGGAACTGCTGGGAATTCGCTTTTCCCTTCCTTAATTTCGACTCCTGCACTTTATTGTATTTTAGGTTCTGCAGCAGTGTTTTCTGCCTCGGCACAAGCACCTCTCAACATAAGTTTAATAATAGCAGAAATGACAGGTCATTTTGATGTTTTCCCTCCACTTATTGTAACTTCTATTTCCAGTTATTATGTTGGACGAATCTTCTTTAAAGGATCCTCAATTTACACTTTAATTCTTGGACGAAAAGGACATCATCTCAAAGCAGACACTATTTATTTGTTGGGAACCACTCAAGTCCACGAAATAATGTCCACTAACCTGGTTACTGTTTCATCATCCATTAAAATTTCTGATTTTGCTCAGCTAAGTAATCAATACCACCCTTTAAACAAATTTCCAGTGGTAGATTTTGGAAATCTAAAGGGTATTGCATTTATTGATGATATAAATAAAATCCCTTACAATTCTTGGGAGTCAACTACCATAAAAAGTATTATGCGAACTGAACATACAATTATTTCTGCAAAAGCAACCCTGCAAGAAGCTATGGATCGCATGAATCAATATAACCTTCGCGCTCTGGTAGTTGCAGAAAAGATAGAGGGGACAGATAAATACAATCTTCAAGGTTTGGTTACTTTTAATGATATTATCTCGGTGTGGCAAAAAGAGAGAAAAAAATAAGAATTATTATTCAGATTTTTTTTTCATGTGCAATTGATAACTCAAATATGTGTTTTCCATTAGCATCGCAATGGTCATTGGACCCACGCCACCTGGAACAGGTGTGATTGCAAGACATTTTTCCTTTACATTCTCGAAATCAACATCACCGACCAATTTTCCTGCGGGGGTGCGGTTGATTCCCGCATCTAATATAATTACCCCTTCTTTTACACGCTCTGGGGTGATAAAATTTATCCTTCCCACACCCACGGCGATTATATCCGCACGTTTTAGGTGAAAATCCAAATCACGAGTATGACTATGACAGATGGTGACGGTGGCATGTCGATTAATAAACATCATTGACAGTGGCTTTCCGATAACATTTGTTCGATTAACGATCACCACTTCTTGACCATCAATGGGGAGTTGATATTCTTCCAATAATCGAACCATTCCCTTGGGCGTACATGAGCCATATGTTTCGTTTCCAAAGGTATTTTCTCCGATGCTTCTTGGGCTAAATCCATCCACATCTTTAGTTGGTTCAATCATTCGCATTATTTCAGGTTCATATCTTCGTAAATGTGAAGGTAAAGGCATTTGGACTAATATTCCATCCACCCTTTCATCTATGTTAAGTTTTTGGATTAAAGAGCGTAATTCTTCAATTGGTGTATCAGCTGGAAGGGGATAATGTAAAGATTTCATCCCAATGGATTCGCAAGTCCGGCGTTTCATTCCCACATAAACTTTTGAGGCTTCATCTTCTCCTACCAAAACTGTAGCTAAACAAGGCGGGCGGTGACTTAAAAAAGGATCTTGGGAAATTTGAGATTTCAATCTTTCTGTAGTTCTTGTGGAAATTAGTTTTCCATCCAAGATAATTGGTGATTGTTGGTTCATGAATTAAAGAATTAACTAAAAAATAAGAAATTAGTGAAAAAAAAGCGCGAATGGGATGAAAATATTTTAAATCCGATTGCGGTATTTATAAATTCCGAAAATGATTAAAGCCACTGTGGCGATACTACCAATTACAATCCCTGTAATAGCCCATGGATTTGTTTCTAACTGCCAAATTTCTTCATTCATCAGAGCATTACGGCTGGTGCTGAACGCTTCTGAATCATAGAGTAAAATGGTACTAACTGCATAGTAGGAAAGCTTCGCAGAAGAGATTAATTCGGCATTTCCACTTGAAACATCAGCAAAACCATAATCGGTTGGATTTTGTCGGGATAACACCCATGTTAAAGTTTCTTCATGTAAGGGAATGTCCAATAGTGATAAGATGTGAGTGGCAAAATATGTCAACAATAAAGAACTCTGCGTAATTCCAGTTTGAATACCATATCCACCATAATGTAGGCTTTGTGTAGGGTCTCCAAAATAATAACTCTCTACAAAATCTGAAATACCTTGAATTTGAGTGGAATTTAATTGATTTAAACTGTTAAGTTCTGATAAAGTAGCCAAAGCATAGTATGTATCAATAATGGTGGCTTCTCCACCAGGTATTGAAGCAAACGCCGAATTTTCTGCATCCCAAGTACTGAAGACAAAGTTTGCAAGATTGGTTGGTGAAGTTTCATTAATTTTTCCAAAAGTAGTTAAGAGTTTCACAGCAAAATAAGTGTCGGGAATGTTTGCTTCGGTGGCTTCTGCACTTGCGAATCCATTGGTGGTATCATTCTGCAGTTCAAATAATTTCGTGGTTGCATCTTCGATCATAGTGGAAGTGAAATTTGTATCCAGCAAAATTCCTCCAAAATAAGCATAATATGCTTGTGTTATTATACCACTGCCTACATCAGAGAACTGTAAGTAACGATCACGAAGATAACTGCGAATAATTCCTTGGTCGTTCAAATTTGTCAGTTCAGAATCGATTTGCGCTAAAATAAACAAATTTGCGTAGGTGGTAAATTCTGAAAGAAGTCCTTCATCTTCCACATTTCCAGTGGGAGTATCTAAAAACGCTCCTGAGGAATGTTGGTTGCTAAGGCAAAATTGTTCCAATAATTCCTTTCGATTGGCTGCAGCGGCATTTTGCACCGAAAGAAAAAGGGCGAGCGTAATGGAAATTGTTATTAAGAGGGTTAATTTATTACGACGTTTCATTTTTCCGAAACCTTTCATTTTCTTATAGATTTGTTCCTTAAAATTATAGATATATTTTAAAAAGTGTGGTATTAACCGTTGAAAATGAAGAAAAATCCCTCTATTTAGAGGTTAAATACCGTAATTATTGAAATACTTTACTGAAATCGATTAAACAACTATTCGGATTTTCGGTAAATTTTTCATAAGATACCATGAATTTCCGAAATGATGGTATTGCTCCCAAGATAGATGCTCCACGATAAGAAGCATATATTCGATTTGGTGGAAGAATAACATTTACGATTAGATCATCCTTGTGTTTTTTCTCAAATTCTTCGTCGAGTTGAACCAGCTCTTCTAACTCTTCACTATCATACTCGGATTCAATTTCATCGCTAATTTTCGCTAATTCTTTTTCATCCCCAGCAACTTGTTTAATTAAACGTTTTTCCTTTCTATCCAATTTATCTTCGATAATGATAGACTCTAATTTAGCACCGCAGTGATTGCAAAATGGAGATTCTCCATCCAATGTCCCGCCACATTCCGGACATTTGATGGGATACTGTTGTTTGGCTGCTCCAATAATATCAATTTGTTGCACAAACACATTTCTTAAATCTGCCCCACAGAACGGGCAAAATTCGCTCTCTTCAAAATTAATAACTTCTCCACATTTGGGACAGTTTCCTTCTTTAGTCTGTCTTCTTCCATCAAGTTGGACCATTTTATGGGAATCTTCTTGGAACGGAATTTCTTCTGGTTGAGGCTCTTCTTCTGGTTTTTCCTTTGGAATTCTCGCTTTTAATTCATCGAGGGATAAATTTAGTTCTTGAATAAGTCGTTCTTTAAACCCGGAAATTAAAGATGTTCCCCCCGTTAATACTATATTCTGCAATAATGGCTTAATATAATAGGGATTTATCAGTGTCAACGAATTAATTATCGCTTGGGCAATATTTTCCGCTTGGGGAAGAATTAGTTGAGGATTAAATAACACTTCGGCAGCATTGATGATTATATATTCGCTGATATGAAGTTTTTCTCCATCGGGTAGAAGATAATCAACTGCATTAACTGTATCTTGGCCTGCATGAACCGGATCCAAGCTAATCTTTAGACATTTTTCTTTAATATCCTTCAGAATTTCACGTTTTTGAAATATACCATATTGAGTGAGAAGTTGATTGAGGTATTCTTCGATATCTGCTCCAGCGATATTTAAACGACGAATGCTGGGATTGTATAATTGAGCTTCCATTACGGGAGTGATTGAAGTAATTCCAGTACCTACTTCCACTGATAAAGCCGTGGTTAAGCCAATTGAAAAAACCGCGGTAGTCGCAGAATCTATTACGGCTACCTTTTGAAAACGATGGGTTTCAAATAGCACACGAGCAAAATATTCTGCGATATCAGGTGGTGTAAGCGGAGGGACGATATAAATCACATTATACTGAGATGGATCAGTTATTCGGAGAATATTATAGAATATATGGTTCAAAATGGCGTAGTAATGGTCCCAATTGGTGACAGTGCCTCGGTGGATGGGATATTCCAATTTTAAAACTCCCCGCATCCGAGTAGTATCATCTCCCACATAGATCTCCTGTGCTTGAGTTCCTGCCATCTGCCGGTATTTGGGGATCCCTACTACTGTTGGAAAGACCGCCCTCGGTTTATCTTCCCCTACAAAACCCACTTTAGTATACCCTTCACCAATGTCAAGAATAATAGTATATTCGTTGTAGCTCATGATGTCCCCTTCCGAGAATAAACAGCCTACAATATTATTGGATGAATTTTATATTAATTCTTTTGCAAATAATATAGAGGTAATGAAATTTCAACCTTTATCTTTTGGTGGTAGTTCTGCTATAAAAGTAGATTTGGCGATTTTTTCATTTTCTTTTTCTAAAAAATTTTCCACATCTTTTTTAACTAATTGATATAAATCCAGCAAATTTTGCCCCCATTGAGTTAATTCCACCTTTCCTCCGCCGCCAGAACCACCTTTAGAAGAAATAGCCACCTTTTTCCCGGTTTTTTTGGAAATCTTCCTCAATTTTTCCCAGCCGTACTTGTAGGAATAGTTTAACTTTTTAACCGCATCGGTAAGATTGTGGGTTTCGGCTAATGCTTCTAAAAGTTTGAAATCTCCTTTACCAAGTGTTAAATCCCCAGGACCTTTTATCCAAAATTTGGTTTGAAGCGAAAAAGGAACTAAATCTGCGAGAATCACGCGATGTTTCTTTTTTGAGTGTTTGTGGGTGGGTATTTCATCCATGATTAACATGAGACGGGAGAGATTAAAAATCTTCATTTTTGGTCGGTGCTGTGGGAGCTGTAGGTAGCAATATTTCAGATAGCATTTTTTGATTTGGGCGAATAAATTTTTTTCCAAATCCCGAAATAGCGGTAATTTCATCAGGTGAATTAATAATTGCATCAAAAACAGCCGCAGGCGAATCAAATTTTTCCAGTAACTTAATGGCTTTCTTTTTACCACAATTTAGTAAACCTTTGATTAAGTAAATTTGGGCATCAGCTAAAAAAACCCTTTTCTCCGAAATTCGGGATAATTTGGGAGGTAAATCACTTATTTGTTCTCGATGAGCAATTCGTAACAAAATTTCAATAGAATCTGCTGTATTCCGTCCGGGAATGAAAATAGGCATGGCGGTATGTTTGGATTTGGAATGCGCTGTGGATATATCTAAAGGGGTAAAAAATAGGTTGGTGATCAAGAGTTGCCATTTTTTACGGTTGGATTCCCCCCAACGATGAAATCCCTCGGCGATTATAATTCCATAGGGATATTTTTCTATAAAATTACGGATATCCGTTATTAACGCTTCTATAGAATTTGATCGTAAATCTTGGCTGTGTAAGTGGTAGGCGGCCCCTTGAGATGGAATAATAAACCAATGCTTAGGATACTGGAAGTATAAAATTTCTACTCCAAGATCGATTAGTTGTTGAACTAATTTCATCTGCGGTTTAGATTGATCTTGATTACATTGAATATGATACTTGGAATAATCGATATTTGTTGAAGAGTGATGAGAAATATCCGGCATATTTCGCTTTGAACCCCTTATATTACTTAAGCTTTTAGGGAATAATAAATTCCCTCCTCTCATTATATTTTTAATTTTTTGGGAAGCATATCAACCATGGCAATCCAAATAATTATGGATGAACGGGAACGAGGAGAAATTCGGCAACAGATGAAATCTCTACCTGTGGATCTCAAGATTCATACTTTGGATGTTGGAGATTATATTCTCTCTCCCAGAACTGTGGTCGAACGTAAGCGGGGTGATGATTTTGTAGCAAGCATTTTTGACCAACGGCTCTTTTTACAGCTGGAAAAGTTGAAAATTTCTTATCCTCACCCCATACTCATTCTAGAGAATCCCAAACGTATGTTTGAGCGGAAATTTATAAACACTAAGGCAACATTCGGCGCATTGGTCTATGTTAGCACGCGTTTGGGAATTCCTATCATTCCTACATCTGGAATTGAACAGACGGCTTCAATTTTATTTGAAATCGCTCGCAGTGAGCAAGAACAACTTCACGAACAAAAACAACAAGCTCAAGAGCAAAAACAAACTCAGCAATATGAACAAAATCAAAATGAAGATTGGATTCATCAGACCGCTGCCACTGTGGGAATTTCACGGGGTGATCAAACGTATTTTCTGCAAGGGTTAATCGATGTAGGCAGCCAACGCGCAGAGCAGCTGTTGGATATGTTTCAAACCCCTGCTAATATTCTATATGCTTTTGATTTAACTGATATAGTTCGCACCAAATTTGGAAATCCAAAAGGAATAAGCGGTGTCCTAGCCGAAGTTTCAGGCATAGGGCCTAAAATTGTCGATAGAAATCAAAACTTACTGCATTTTTCATATAAACAAGCAAAAAAAGAGAAGAAAAGGGTGAAAGTGAATTAGATGAAATTTTCGCTGGCAAAAATCAAGCGGATTGGGACACCCATCATTGCTCTATTCATCTTTCTTTCCCTAAGTTTTGTCTTTAACGGTGAAATTCCTTGGTTTTCTGCTCCATTCTCCCCAAAACTCCTTGAAAAATTGACTGAAAATATAATTTTAATCTTGTTTATTGGTTCGGGATTTTTTGTTCTCCTTACCGCAGAATGTTTTAATTATCTCAATTTTAAGCATACTTGGGTAAATACCTCTCAAAGTTCATTTGTGACTGCCTTAAACAAAAAAGATTGGTTTGGGCTACTAGTGCAGTTTCCATTGATCATACTCATTGAAGAAATCGTGTTTCGAGGCATTATTCTGCTGATTTTTTCGCTGTGTCTGAAGGGATTTTTGAAAGGATTTTTGAACGAATTTTTAATTATTTTAGCTTCAAGTTTAATTTTTTGTCTTTATCACCTACATGTCTATCTATCAACTGATGATTGGAAAATTACTGGGTTTTACATGGGGTTTAGTTTGATTATAGGGATAATTCTGGCTCTATTCTTTTCATACGTAGGAATTATAGGCGTTTGGATATATCATGTTATTGTCGTGGCTGGAATTTACTGGCAGTGGAAAAATTATGAAAACAAGACCCAAAAAACCTTTTCCGTTAATTTGTAGTAATATTGAGTGATTTGTAATACAATCAAGCACCAATAGGTTGAGAGTTGCTTGATATTACAGTAAAATGCTTGGATGGGTTGAATTATGGGATACTATCATGTCTACAATTCAATAAAATGCAATTTTGGGGACAAAAATAATAAAAAAATAAAAATAGAATTCTAATTTCCTACTTCACTTAATATCTGGGGAATTAATTG
>CAYRPF010000006.1:0-74710 GCA_964426185.1 uncultured archaeon
ATTATATTCGTTAAAAATACAATATGAGAAGGAAAATAAAAAAATATCACGAAAAATTAGATTAAAAAAAATTAGAAATCGAATATTTTTCCAAATTTCATTTCCGCATAATCTAAGAAATAATGGGGATTTAAAGGTTCACCAGATAATTTCTCAATAAAAGGAAGCGGATCATACATATTACCAACGTTATGGACATTTGTAATCAACCATTGTTTTATCGCGCTAAAATTTCCCTGGCGGAGCTGTTTGTTCCAATCCGGAATTTGTTTTTCCATTACATACAGCATTTGGCTATTATATAGGTTTCCCAACGCATAATCTGGGAAATAACCAAAAAGACCCGCATACCAATGGGTGTCTTGAAGAACGCCCTCTGCATCATTTTTAATTTCTTGCTGGAGATATTTATCCATTTTTTCGTTCCAAATCTGAGGTAGTTCATTCACGGTTATTTTCTGGGCAAAAAGATCCCGCTCGATTTCAAACCGCAAGATGATATGGAGGCTGTAAGTAACTTCATCGGCGTAAATTCGTATTTTTGAGGGTTGGATCGCATTTACAGCTCGGATGAATTGAGTGGTGTTAAACGCTCCGAATGAGGGAACTAATTTTTGTAATTTGGGAAAAATATATTCCAAAAAACTCGGGTTTTTTCCTATAATATTTTCTATGAATCTGCTTTGAGATTCATGGATTCCCATTGAAATGTGCTGACCTCTTAGTGTAAATTGTGCCTCTCTAGGGAGGTTCATGTCATACATTCCATGACCAGCTTCATGCATCAGCGAGGTAAATGAGGCCATAGGTTGTCCCAGAAGATAATGAGTTGTTATTCGTACATCATCCAACATACCGGTGGTGAACGGATGTTCCGTTTCATCTACTCTAATTCTATCTCGGTCCAGCTGTAAGAAATCCAAAATTAATTCATTTACTTTTATTAATTGATCTTTACTAGCAGGAGCATCCAATAAAGAAGGATTAGGCATATCATAACAGTCTTTAATGGCATCTTGATATTTTTTTACTAATTTTATGGTCCCATCGCGTACAGGTACAAAAAAGGAAGTGATTTGCTCTGCATATACGCTCGGTTCATATTCATCCGCGAGTACATCCCAAGCTGGTCGCGAAGGATCCACGTATTCGGCTTTTTTCTTAAGGAGATCAACCATCTCTTGAAGGTCTTTTTTCACGATGGAAAAATCGCTCTTTTCTTTAGCTTTTACCCATAAATGTTCCAGAAAACTCGATTTTTTTGAAATTTTTCCCACTAATTCTGTGGGTACTTTTGTCTCCCGCTGATAATCTCTTTCAAAAAGTTCCAATTCTCTTATTTGTCCCGTATTTAAATCTGGAATGGATTTACTGGCATTTAAGAGCTCTCCCATTTTAGGATCGGTAAATTTTTTATGAATCAATTTCTGGAGAATAGCTAATGCATTTCCCCGCTGATTAATTCCTTTTTTCGGCATATATGTTCGCATATCCCATGCTAAAATAGAATTAGCATATCCCAAATGAAGAATTTCGGAAATTCGGGATTCAAGTTCATTAAAACTGTTAGATTTGCTCATAAACTAAAGTTAGCTGGATTCTTAAATAAATTTTACATATATTTATAATCCCAAAGCTTGAAAATATTGCATAATGTTAATAGTTACAATATTCGTTTTTTATGAGTGATGATGAATTTCCCCCGAAAATTGATGATATTTCAGAACAAGGCGATGTCCAATATTCTCTTACAACAGCACTCAAGGATCTTAAAATGGGAATCTCTTATTATCAAAATCGGAAATGGAAATTGGCTTTACCTTTAATAAACCAAAAATATCGATTGATCAAGATATTGCTCTAAATATTTATTCACTCAGTCCTGCAGATTCATCAAATCTTAGCTTTCCAATATTCAGGGTCAAATCCATCGGAGTAATATTCTCCCGAATCAGTTTTAAAAATAACGAAAGGGGAAGCCATTCTAGTTTTAAGTTTAAAGTGTTCTTGAACCCAAGTCTTTACCTTTTTCTTAAGATTTGGTTCCAAATTATCTAAATACAGCCATTTAAAGGAAACCTCTCTCTCTCTCAACCATTTTAATCCTTTTTTACAATACATGCAGGTAGTTAGGCTAAAATAATAAATTTCCGATTTTTGGCTACCTTTTTCATTCTTTTTATTATTTTCTAAAGTCCAAGGTAGATTTTCTAAAAATTTCAAATTTTCAAAGGAACTCGCCTCGATGGTCATACTCATTAAAAGAGATCCTTCAAAAAAAGAATTTACACTTTTACATCATAAATCGGAGTTTTAAACAAATCCCACAAAGCTTGCTGCTCATAATTAACCTTTTTGATTGCTTGCTTAACTTTGGGATATTTCTTCATTATAGTGTTCAGCTCATTAACAACGCTCTTTCCTTCAGTTAATAAGTGAATTAAACCAATACAGAGATCTTCTGGAACATCAAAATATATAGCTTCATTAAGAATCAATTTTTGATATAATTCAAAGGTTTGCTTGCGAAAATTAATGAAAATTCGATCTACGGCTTTAGAAAAACGTACGAATTGACCCGGATTGGCAATACCTTGAGAAAAAGTGGAGTCTATTAGTTCTGCAAATTCATTTTCAAAAGTGTTAGTTAATTCAACAGTTAAATCTTCCAAAATAGGCTCAATTAGGTAATTTATCTTCATTCCAATATTGGAAAGAACCGCTATTATGATTTTCTCTCCCTTATGAAATCTAATTTCAATATTTTCTGCTCGGATTAAGTTTAAACCTTTTTTCCACCCCATTCGATTGATAAATAAGTGAATTGCACTAAATAATCCAGAAACTAAATTCTGATCTATTGAATCCTGATCTGGCTTTCCATAGAATTTAAAATGATATAAACATAGCCCAGAGGGAGAGAATATGTAAATTTCTGGAATTTCAATAGAATCTGGAAGGATTAGTGGAAGAGAAACATTCTCCTGCGATTCATCAGATAATCGAGTAATAGATTTTGTATCAGAAGATAAGGATTTTTGGCCATTTAAAGGAATAACGGAAAGTGAATTTTCTTGCTCTGTTGCAAATAAAGATTTTATATAGGTAAGATATTCCATATATTCTTTCATTTCTGCAATATTTAGGGTAATTTCTGCTTGTCTAAGAATAAATTTTGGCTCTTCTCCATCATTTTCAACTGTAGTAATTTCAATGGGAGAAAGTTTTGAATCATGAATTTTCCAATGGGTTATTTTTTGCTTATTTATCTCCAAAACGGCGCCCTCCGAGTTTTTTGTTGCTAATCATTATAAAACAATTTTAACTAATTTATTTTACCCTCTTGATTAATTCTTCCTTTTCATATTCAAATTAAATCGCTTTTTTTAAGGTTATATTTAATTCAAAAATATGGAAAAAAAGAAGATATATAAAATCATTCTTGCAGGAGATGGAGGTGTAGGAAAATCCAGTTTATTAACCACAAAAATAACTGGACAATTCAGTTACAGTTCCAAAATAACTGTTGGAATTGATTTTTCTTGTTTATTGGTTGAAAATAATCACCACCCCATTTCTTTTATAGTGTACGACTTAGGGGGACAAGAGAGATTTCATTTTCTTCACGATGCCTATTTGCGGGGAACCAAAGGCGCTTTAGTATTATATGACATTACTCGACCTAAAAGCTTTGAAAATATTTCTCATTGGGTAGAATTATTAATGAAGGAAAATTCGCAAATTCCAATAATCTTGGTAGGATCAAAAATTGACCTTGGTCAACCAGAAGATTTGTTAAATTATCAAAAATTATGGAAAAAAAGGGAAAATGTCTTCCCATATTATTCCAACATCCGAGCCCATAAGTTTATATCATCAAAAACCCAAATTGGAATTGAAGATTTATTCAATACTTTAAAAGAATTATTCATTACCCCACATGTTTACTTAATCGAGCAATGTTAAATAAAAAAAAAGATGGAATACATAACTGTTCTCAATCTTCATCTACTAATTTATCGATAAGTGAATCATCTGCCAAAAACGGCATGGTTATATACCCTTTTCCTTGATTTCTTTTATTCCATTCACTTGCAGTTTCAATGGCATGAGGATTTCGCGCCCATGCACGACGAGCAATACCACAATGTACATCCCAGTCAAGTGCAAGATCTATAATCATATCTACTCGTTCACTTCCATCTAAAACCAGACCGAATCCACCATTAATCACTTTTCCAGTTCCAACTCCTCCTCCGTTAGAAAGAACGCACATGGTCATTCCTCGCGCAACATTTCCTGCCCAAGAATGATGTGCCATTTCTGACATGATATTGCTTCCATCTTTAATATTTGAAGTTTCTCGGAATGGGCTGTCCGTTCCTGATACATCGTGATGATCCCGTCCAAGCATTACGGGACCAATTTTCCCTTCACGGACTAGTCGGTTGAATTCATGTGCAATTTTAACTCGACCAAGCCCATCTGCATATAATATTCGGGCTTGAGTCCCTACAACTAAACCATTCTTTTCTGCATCTCGAATCCACACATAATTATCACGATCTTGTCCACGTCGATTCGGATCGATACATTTCATAGCAGTTTGATCAGTTTGGATCAAATCACTGTGCTTTCCACTTAAACACACCCAACGAAACGGGCCATAACCATAATCAAAGCAAATTGGCCCCATAATATCTTCCACATATGATGGGTAAATAAAACCATTTCTGGGATCGTGATCTTTGGCAATTGAAGTTGCTCCTGCATCGTATACAGCTTTTAAAAAGGAATTTCCATAATCCCAAAATTTGGTGCCTCTTTGAGTCATAATTTGAATCAGTTCAAATTGGCGCTTTAATGATTCATCTACCAATTTTTTAAACTTTTGGCGCTCATTTTTCAGCAATTCTCGACCTTCTTTAAAAGAAACACCTACTGGAGTATACCCTCCTTCATAAACAGCATGACAGCTGGTTTGATCAGAGGCTAATTCAACTTTGATGTTGTTATCTACCACATATTGCCACAAATCAACCACATTTCCATGATAAGCAATCGAAAGAGATTCCCTTCGGGTTCTATATTCATCAACCCATTGAAATATTTCTTCTAAATTATCTGAGATACGGTTTACCCATCCTTGTTCATGGCGTGTTTTAATCCGAGAAAGATCTACTTCTGCAGTAACACTTATTGCTCTTGCGATATCTGCTGCCTTCGGTTGAGCACCACTCATTCCACCCAAACCTGAACTAATGTATAATACACCAGATAAATCTTCATTTTCCTTTCGATTAAGATATAGTCGACCTGCATTAAGCAAGGTTATGTATGTCCCATGTACAATTCCTTGCGGGCCAATATACATCCATCCTCCTGCGGTCATTTGACCATAATTAGCCAAACCTAAGGCTTGAGCGCGGTGAAAATCTGCAGAATTATCATACATACCAATCATTAATCCGTTGGAGAAAATTACTCTGGGAGCATTGCGTTTGCTGGGAAATAATCCTAAAGGATGACCAGACATTACAACCAATGTTTGATCTTCCTTTATAATTTCAAGATATTGTTTGATTAATCGATATTGCATCCAATTTTGGCATACTTGTCCTGATTCACCATAAGTAACTAATTCATATGGATAAAGAGCGATATCAAAATCTAAATTATTATCTATCATAACTTGGATTGCTCGAGCCTCAAGAATTCCCTTGTATTCATCAATTGGTTTGCCTACAATCGGACCATGAGGGCGATAACGATATGCATAAATCCGACCTCGTGTCTTTAATTCATACAGAAATTCAGGTGCGAGTTTTTCATGCAATTCTTTAGGAACATAACGTAAAGCATTTTTCAATGCAATTTTAGTTTCTTTCGGAGTTAAATTAAATCCACGATTTGGAGCTCTTCGATATTGAGGATCAAATTCGGGATCTGGGGGGAGTTCTGCGGGTAATTGAATTTTCACAATGTTATTCGACATGATTCTCGTTTAAAAAAGAAGCTATTTCAGAATAAAAAGTTTGTTTCATAAATTCCCCCTCTTGACCCATTTAAAAAATTTTATAGTATGACCACCCATTATCTATACAGAGTTGATAAAGTTGGAAGAATTTCATTACGGAATGGATCAGATGGATGTTCCCATTGCACTGAAATTATGTTCGGGAGAAATGAAAGGAATTATCACCGATGAAGTTAAAACGAAAGTTCAACAGTGCCATGCTGCAGTACAACGAATTGTTCAAGGGGAAAAGCCTGTATATTCAATAAATACTGGTTTTGGATCTTTGTGCACCACTAAAATTTCGAAAGATGATGCAGGAAAATTGCAAGAAAACTTATTGAAATCTCATAGTGTTGGAGTAGGCGCTCCAATCGAGACCGACATTGCAAAAATTATGCTTATTTTAAAGGTTCACGCTCTTTGTCAAGGTTATAGTGGAGTATCATTAACTTTGATTGAGCGAATACTCTGGCACATCGATATGAATTATATTCCTAAAGTTCTAGAGCAAGGTTCAGTTGGTGCTTCTGGAGATTTATGTCCTCTCGCGCATTTATTCCTTCCATTAATCGGACTGGGAGAAATTACTAAAGATGGTGGGAAAAACTATGTGCCAACCCATCAAATTCTAGAAGAAAATCAAATATCCCCTCTCTCATTAGGAGCAAAAGAAGGATTGGGTTTAATCAATGGGACTCAATTTATTGCAGCACATGCAATTAAAGTGGTCGAACGTTTGGAAAATTGCGTGGATCATGCTGATTTAATTGGTGCGTTAAGTTTAGAAGGATATCTTGGTTCGGTGGCACCTTTTGATCCCAGATTGCATAAAATACGACCTCATCCAGGTGCTCAAATTGTAGCGCGGCATCTTCGTGAATTAACAGAAGGATCGGAATTTATCGAATATCATAAAGATTGTAATAGGGTGCAAGATCCCTATTCTTTTCGGTGTATGCCACAAATTCATGGAGCATGCCGAAATGCGCTTAATCATTTAAAGGAAGTTCTTATTCGGGAAATTAATTCGGTAACTGATAATCCAAATATTTTCCTTGAAGGAGAAAATGGAATAGCAATTTCTGGAGGGGGATTTCACGGAGAACCGCTAGCTTTACCATTAGATTATGTTGGTTTAGCTGCATCAGAATTGGGAAATATATCTGATCGACGCGTATATCTATTATTGGGTGAAAAAGGAGAATATGGACTTCCACTTTATCTAATTAAGGGTTCTGGTTTAAATTCTGGCTTTATGATTGCCCAATATGCTACAGCTGCACTTGCCAGTGAAAACAAATCTTTATGTTTTCCAGCTAGTGCAGATTCCATTCCTACCAGTAATGGGGTTGAAGATTTAGTGTCTATGGGTTCAATTTCTGCACGGAAAACTCTCAGGATGATCGCAAATCTGGAGCAGATCCTAGGAATTGAGTTAGTTTGTGCATGTCAAGCAATGGATTTCAGACGACCCTTACAAAGTTCTGAAAAATTGGAATCTTGTCATTCTTATGTTCGAAAATATATCCCCTTTATTGAAAATGATGAAATTCTTTCACCACACATGCAGAAAGCAGCTGAAATTGTTCGCTCTAAGAAATTGCTTGAAATTTCACAAATCAATTAATTTTTTTTCTCATGATGAAGATCACAAATAGGTGATTGGTAAAATTTTTTTCTAAAATATTCCATTTTCTTGGGCAGATCATTTTAATTTAACCCCTAATTCACCATATTACGAATCACTTTCTACTTATTGTGTGATCTATTATGCCATTAGTTGAACTAGTTCCCAATTTTAGTGAAGGTCGGAATAAAGAAGTAATCGACCAAATACTATACGCCTTAAAATCTGCCGGGTCTGCTAAAGTACTCGATGCCCGCGCGGATCCTGATCATAACCGGCTTGTGGTCACAATGGTAGGTGAACCAGATGCTTGTTTCAATGCGGCTTTTGCAGGAATTAAAACCGCCTCCCAGTTAATCGATATGGATAAGCACACAGGAGAACATCCCCGAATTGGAGCAACAGATGTTGTCCCCTTTGTTCCGGTCTCAGGAATTACAATAGAGGAATGTGCTGAGCTTGCAAAGAAACTTGCGGAAAAAGTTTCCTCCGAGCTAGGGATTCCCACTTATCTATACGAAGCAGCAGCCACCCAACCTGACCGTGTAAATCTGGCAAATATTCGGAAAGGGCAATATGAAGGATTAAAAGAAGAAATTAAGACCAATCCCGATCGTAAACCGGATTTTGGGCCTTCAGAATTACCAAAAGCAGGTGCCACGGTCATAGGCGCCCGAGAATTCTTGATTGCATATAATATTTACTTAAATACTGACAACGTAGAGATTGCCAAACGTATTGGGGTGAATATTCGACATAAAAATGGTGGTTTTCGCTATGTAAAATCGATGGGATTCGATACCAAACCTTACGTGCAAGTATCTATGAATTTAACAAATTACAGAGAAACGCCCATGCATATGGTGGTTGAAACTGTTCGTCGTGAGGCTGCACGATATGGTGTGATGATTACCGAAACAGAAGTATATGGTATGATTCCAGTGGATGCATTATTGGATTCCGCTGAATTCTATCTCCAACTAAATGATAAGTGGGAACGAAACCAAGTTATCGAGAAAAAATTAGAAGAAGTCTCACGAAATGAAAGTCAAGCTTTAATAAACTACACTGTACAAGACTTTATTAAAGAATTAGCTTCAGATTCTCCTGCACCAGGTGGTGGATCAGTTGCTTGCGTAGCAGGGGGTATGGGTGCTGCTCTTGGAGCAATGGTTTCCCGTTTAACTATCGGGAAAAAGGGATATGAAGAAGTATCATCCCTGTTCTCGGAAAAATTGAAAGACCTGGATGAATTGCATCATAAATTGACCATGTTAATTGATAAAGATGCCAATGCTTTTAATGGAGTCATAAAGGCTTTTAAAATGCCGAAGGACACTGAAGAACAAAAAGCTGCGCGCTCTGCAAAAATACAAGAGGAATATAAAAATGCCGCTTTAGTTCCCTTAGAAACTGTGAAAACATGTAAAGCAGTATTAGATGTACTGTTCGAAATCGGAATAAAAGGTAACAAGAATGCTCTTTCGGACATTGCGGTTGGTGCGATGAATACACTTACCGGTTTGAAATCAGCTGCATTAAATGTGGAGATTAACCTACCAGCAATAAAAGATGAGGAATTTAAAACAAATGTTAAAAATGAACTTCTTTCTATAATAACAGGGTTGGATGAAAAAGTAAATTATTTAGTGGAAGAAGCCAGGAAAAATTTTTAGATGTAAGATTTTTTTTTTAACCACCAATTCTTATATCTTATTAATTTTTTTTTTACTTTGGGCTAAATCAACTAATCATTATATCATAATCAAGAAAAAAATTCTATTTTTATAGAACGGTCATCTTTTTAGTAGAAGAACTCTTTAATCCTATAATCACAATATTAAATAGGTTCTAAAAATGTACTAATACTATTAATAAATAAATGTGATTACATGAGTCGCGATTTTGAAGATAATTTGAAGTCATTTTCCGAAATTCAACTTCCCCAAGGCTATCATAATATGCCTAGATGTGAATGGTGCAATAAACCTCTTCCAAAACGATATATCAGCCACGTAAATTTACAGCAAGACCCTCCAGAACATAAATTCTGTAGTCGTGTTTGCAAAGAAAAGTGGTGTGCTAATGCAGGAAAAAAAAAAAAAAAGAAATAACCCTTATTGGTTAATCTTCGAGAATTCGGCGAATATCTTGAATTTTTTTTTCCATTCTATTCCAATCTCCCTCTGATTCAGGTTTTTGATGTTGAATTGTCTGAGCACGTGATTTTCCTATTCCATCAATAGCTTCTAGTTCTTTTTGAGTAAGAGAAATCAATTTTACCGGTGTTACTAAGCAAACCAAAGATCTAGCTCCGTGATTAACGACTTTCAAATCATAAAATTGATGCAATGGTATTTTTTTCGGAATAAAACATCGGATAGGGTAGGTTCCAATCTGACGAGCTAAAGTGCCTTTTCCATCATGTTTTTCGGCATATACACGAAAAAGCTTGCTTCCAAAGGGAAATAGGCGCTGTAACATTGGATAATCGATCTCATCTCGAATTTTTGCCTTCCAATGAAAATACTTGCTTTGATATTTGTTTAAATGCTTTCGAACCCATCTTTGGGTCGTTTTATTTATGGTGTTGGAGACTAGAAATTTGCGTAAATTTATTCTACGAATCAGATAACCTTTTTTTAGCAAATTAAGCAAGAAATCATAATTTTGCTGTAAACTTTTGGCAGTTTCCCCTGGAAGCCCCATGATGAAGTTTAAACCGGGTAAAAATAACGGTGTTCCATTAACACCTAACCGACTACCATGCAAATTTATGATTTTTATTGCCTGCTCGATTTCTTCTGCTTTAGCTTTCAAGTTATTGGCGCGAATTACTTCTGGGACTATGGATTCTACTCCAATGGCTGCTATGTTACCTGATGTGCAGTATTCTGTGATAATATTGGTTATTTCTTCTGCCTCTTCTGGATATAGTGAGAAATTGAGCGCGTTTACGTTATCAATGTGAAGTGTTTCCAGATTGGGGCATTTTTTTCGTATTTCGCTCAATAAGGTATAAATTGCTTTAACATTCGGTTGAGGATATTTAGGATGGATGAATTCTCTATGTTGGAATGCGTAAAAATCAGTTTGTGAACCCAGACGAAAATGTCTTACACCTATTTCATATAATGAAACCACTTCTTCCACTATATCTTCTATTTTTCGGTGTTGAGTAGGCCCTTTCAAAGGTTCGATACAAAATCTGCATCCCCCTGTTCGATATCGTGGGCAACCTTGAAATGTTTCGATTTCGCAGATTAAATTTCCGAAAGGTTTTCTATTAAAATTTGGATGTTGTGGAATGATCCACGATGGGCCTGCTATTGCAAAAGGTTGCAAGGAGTGAATATTTGGTCGTTTGGCTTCTCTTAGGTTTTTAATTATCTGCGATGAAACATTTGGACGATCAAGAGATTCCAATTGAGAATTGAATTGAGAAATGGAAGAATAACTATGCTTTTTTCTACGAAGGGATTTTAAAAAGGAGCGGTATTGAGTGAATAAAAGAAAAATCGCCCAATCTGCATCTTCTTCTAAAATTAAATCATAGATACCTTCAAGAAGCTTTATTCCACGACTGGTGCGTCCACCTTCTTCTCCAATGCCATATTTAGTCGCTGGACCACATAAAATTGATACTGTTTTAGAAAACAGCGTAACCAATTCCCTAATCTCACGATAGCTTATGGGTCTTGCGCCTAGATATTTACCAGGCACAGTAACTCCCGAGATAACAATCATTAAATCTACAGCATTTTGCTGGTAATTATTTCTATTGTGACGGAATTGGTCGATTGTGCAATAAATTAATTCCATATGAGTGGATTGTTGCGAAGTAGCTTCTCTAATTGCACCTGCAATATATCGCGGCAAGGGGGCTAAAAAGGGAGGTACCCCTAAGCATCCAGGTTCATCAATATACCCATCAATGAGCAAGATCTTTAGAGATAGATCCATTTTATCCCCCGCTATCATATTAATTATAATGGAGCTTACTTTATGGAAATTATCATTTCGACAAGACTTTTTAGTTTTTCCGTGTTTAGTTCCAACATAGAAAATGAATACGAATTTATCTGGTGCATCTTCAAAAAAACGTGCGATGATCATTGGAATTGGGGGTCATGCCCATGTATGGCGCAAGGCTATTTCTTCACATCCTGGGTGGGAAATTGGTGCCATCGTTGACACTGATACGGATAAATTAGAACATGCTCCCAAATTATGGGGAATTCCGAAAACCGAATGCTTTACCTCGATGGAAGAAGCAATTCAATACGGGCAAGGTCCCTATGATTTAGCAATTATTGTCACTCCCACTTATACTCATCATGTTCTATCCATGGAAGCATTAGATTTAGGTTTAAATGTTCTGTGTGAGAAAAATATGGCCAGCACCATCTCCCAAGCTCGAGAAATGGTTAAGACTGCCTTAAAATATCCCAAACTTTGTACCGCGGTAGGAACTCAAACACGTTTCTTTCCTCACAACTGGTCACTTAAAAAAGCCTATCTCGAACGAAAAGATGTTTTGAAAAAAATAACATCGCTAAATTTGACCTATTTGTATAATTGGGGGAAAACACGGCAAGGCTGGCGCCGATGGTTAAGAGATTTATTTTTGGAAGATATGGCGCCACACCATCTTGATTTACTACGTTATATTACCGAAATGGATGTTGTTCAAGTGCAAGGCGCGGTAAATTTCAAACCTAGTTTCTCTTATTTTAAAGGATCATCCACAACATTTGCCATTCTCGCTCTAGCTATCCCAGAAAATTATCATAATCCTGATGAATGGATTTATGCTACTTATCGAGGTGATTGGCAGAAAAAAGGAGAACTTTATCATCGTTTAGATATGAACTGTGAAAATGGGGAAATTAATCTAATCGAACGGAATAAGGTAAAAAGTCTGACTATAACTGAATTTGAAGACCCAGAAGGATTTACTTTCCACACAAATCCGGTTCTTATTACATCTGATGTAGAATACAATGTCTATAATTATGCATCAGAACTTTATTTGTTGGAAGAATTTTACCAATGTATCGAATCACGGGGTAAATTGCAGCCAAAAACTAATTTTATGGATGCAATCAAATCTTTTGCTATCACCCGTGGTATTGTAGACAGTTTTGAGCAAAATCGGGCAATATTCCTACCAGAATATTGGAAAAATCTTCCAATAATTAGATAGATTCATCCAAAATGAACGAAATTGAAAAAATGGTGGAAATTTATTCCAAATTTAAATTCCCCTTAATTATCTTGCACGCCCAGTTGGGTAATTAACTGCTTTTTTTGCGTCTCGACATCCCGTGAAAGACCGAATGTGTCGGCAAACTGATCAGTTGTAAATAACTCAGAAGATCGACCCTTCTTTCGCGCCTCAACATAACCCCGGTCAATTAAAAATTTAACATGCTCATATGCTGTGGAACCACGCAACTTAACCAAAGTCGATTTCATCAAAGGTTGTTTTAAGGCAATAATAGTTAAGGTTTTCAGAATTGCATCGGGAATTAATCCTCCACTAGCGAATTTTTTCACTTTGGGCGTATATTCTGGCTTAATTTGCAAGCTGTATTTATCTTGAATATGGACAATTTCTAACGCAGTTGGGCGCATTAAATAATCCATAGCTAATTCATCTAGTAATTTTTCCAATTCCCTTTTTCGGATATCGGTTTTAGTGCTTAATTCTTCAACAGAAACAGGTCTACCTGCAACAAAGAGTGCTCCTTCAACCACATTTTTCAAATGGATATAGGCTTCTTCTTCATCGCTCATGGGTGCAATATCTGCATTTTTTTTTTCAAGAGAATCTTTTTCAGAGCTAATTTCTTTGGTTTCTTGGCCAGATCGTTCATTCAATATCTCACGAATCAAAGTTTCACCCGTTTTTACATCCTTAACTGCTTCAGTGTCTTTATCCATGAATTCCGTGTTTTCATTCTCTGTTACAGATTTTGATTCCATCATTTCTGAATCTTTTTCGATTTCCAAATTATTTAATTCAGAAATTTCTTCATTCCCCACACTTTCTCCAAGTTCATCTTCCAATTCTTCCAAGTCGGAAAGAATTTCCTCGTCCAAATCAGAATCATCTTGCTTTTCCAATAGCTCCTTCTGTTCGGGTTTTTTTTCCATTTTTTTCCCTCGATTTTGATTTATTTGTGAATTCTAAAATTCTAAGCTTGTTTGATCAATGAGTTTAATCATTAAAGGCGCTTCAGTATCCTCTTGGTGCAAAATAATTTTACTTAATGAAGCCAAAAATAACATTTCTTCGAATGTTTGAATATATTTGACTTTCTTCTCTAATATTTTAAGCGAATTATCTTGATAAATCATATTTTTAAAATAATCCATTGAAACAGTGCGATTTGGTGGATTTTCCATTCGAATAATTTCAACTAATTGACGATGGCGGCGTTTTAAACGTTCCTCAATGGTTTCTTCACTTCCTGTAATATGCTTTAATATTTCTGCTGGTAATCGCCCCTTACCACGCTTTTTAACTTCTTTCTCGCGTTTTGCCATTTGCTGTTCTCGACGTATTCGAAGTTTTTCCCTTTTTTGCATTGTTTCAATAATTGCGCGGCGCATTGCTCCGAAGAGTTCTTCTGAAGTAGCAATTTTCCGGGCTTCTCGTAGTGGTTGAGCGATAGGTTTTGGAATTTGCCTACGAATCCGTTCCCGCATTTCAGCTTTCTGGATTTCTTCTTCTTGTTTAATAACTCCAGTAATTTTAGAATGGTATAATTGGGCTGAAGAGTAAATTGCCAAGCCGGAGATACGAAAATCGATTAATTCTTCTTCGACCATTTTCGAAACGAAATCTTCAATCAACGATGAAAGATCAAATTTAGTAAAATCCACTGTTTTCGCTAAGTCGGGGTCTAGGAGACTACGATAAGGTTCTTCCAGCCACCATTTCTTGATTTGAGAGATTTTTTCTAATTCTTCCTCCATTACATCTTTCTCTTCTAAATCCTCACCAACAGAGATCACTTCTTTTATTTTTGGTTCTGCAGGAGTCCTTTTTTCTTTAGGTTTTTTAGTGGTTTTTTGTGATTTTCTCGTTTGCGATGTTGTTGTCTTTGATGGTTTAGCGATTTTTGCATTTGTTACCTCTAATGGTTTTTGTTTTGAGATTGTTGAAACTTTTGATTTCGTCGATTTTTTAGATTTGGTTAATTTTTTTTTAGATTTTGACACACTACTCTTTTTTTTGCTCGACTTTTTACGTGAGGTTCCTTTTCGAGCTGAGGATTTCTTTGAACTAGTCTTTTTATTTCTGGGTTTTTGAATTGTTTTTTCTGTTGTCACTCACGGTTCCTCCTATTCCTCTAATCTTAATTCTGATCGGGAGTATCTTTTACCAACTCCACATTCGTATCAAAATCCTCTCTTTCCTTTTCTTCTTCAAGATTAACTGTAAAAATATCGGTAATTCCGTCATTCATTGCAACCCCATAAATCCGATCTGCATTAGTGATATTTTCTTCTCGATGACTAATGACTAAAAATTGAGATTGTCTGGCATATTCTTTGATTACCATCGAAGTTCGATAAACATTTGGACCATCGAGAGCTGCATCTATTTCATCCATAATGTAAAATGGAGCGGGATAAAAGTTTTGGATTGCAAAAATAAAAGAAAGGGCAACCAATGTCTTTTCTCCGCCTGATAAAATGTCCAGCGATGAAATTTTCTTTCCTCTTGGTCTGGCTTCAATGGTTATTCCACCTTCAAAAGGATGGGCTGGATTTTCGAGAATCATTTTAGCGGAACCGCCTGGAGATAGTTTTTGAAACACCGAACTAAACACCCGATTAATTTCGTGATATGCCTTCATGAAATTCCGCGTTTTTTCCAACTCAATACGGTCAATAGAATCCAAAATAGCTTTACGCTCTCGTTGGAGAGTTTGCCGACGCATATCAATTTCATCCCAGCGTTCTTTGACTTCATCGTATTCTTCAATGGATTTTAAGTTTACTGGCTCTAAGGCTTTCTTTTCAGTGTTAGCGGTTCCAATTTTCTGATTTAATGTTTCTTCATTTAAATCATCTGTCACTGGTG
This sequence comes from uncultured archaeon, assembly GCA_964426185.1. Classification (GTDB taxonomy): domain Archaea; phylum Asgardarchaeota; class Lokiarchaeia; order Sigyniarchaeales; family Promethearchaeaceae; genus Harpocratesius. The sequence goes on from CAYRPF010000006.1 coordinate 15,745, forward strand.
GTAAGGTGCCGTAATCTTTTGATTTTTCAAAAAGTTCATCAATTTTTTCTTCTACTACAATTTTACGAGTTTCTAATCCGTTGAATTTGGCATTATTTCGTGATAAATCCGCATTCAATTCACCTAGTTCATCTCGGAGCGATTTCTGTTTTTCCCAAGAAGCATTTTTTTGACCTTGAAGATCTGTCAATATTTCAATTTGTTTTAATCGCGATTCTTCAAGTTTTGTAATTTTATCGGTTATAGATTTAATTAATTCTTGAAAATCGGCAATTTTATCTCCTAATTCACCCTCTTCGTCCTTAAGTTGTTCAATTTCGCCTTCCCGGGCCTTCATTTGAACTTGCTTATCCAACTTCTTTTCCAAAGCCTTAATTTGATTGCTAATTTCTTTAGACTGTGCTCTTAATTCTTTTTCTTTTGATTCTAATGACTGTCGTGCAGTTTGATGTTCGGCAATGAGTTTATTTTTCTCTTCAATTTGACTTTCTAATTCATGAATTTGGTTCTCCAATTCTTCATTACTCTTAGTATTTTCAGCAATTTTCTCGGTAGATTCGGTAATTTCTATTTCTAATGCTTCAATATCGGAAATTATTTTTTGAACATTTTGCAAATCCTTTATTCGACCGTTGACCTCACCCAGTTTATCCGATTCTAAGTCAATTTGGGCTTGTAGATCGGTTCTCACATCATCAGCCTTAGCTCTTTTCTCCTTAACTTCGGAAATTTTGGCGAGAATTTCATCAATTTCTTTTTGTACTTTTTCACTTTGAGTAGATAGATCTTGAATATTTTGGTTTTTTGTCTCAATTTCTACTTGTAATTTCTGCTGTTCTTCAGTTGCATTATCAATATCGTCCAATAGTCGCTTAACATTACTTAAACTATTTAAATCGTCCACAATTTGTGCCAATTCTTCTGATTTCTCGTCAATCAGGCTCTGTAAGTCTTTTGAATCTTTCCAAAAATTTTCTGAAGATTGCTTCAATTCAGTTAACTTTTTGCTAATAGATTCAATTTCCTCTTTAATTTGACTCGCTTTGGTTGATTTTTCCTCAAATTCTTTTCTATTTGTTGAGATTTTAGATTCCAAATCATTAATTTTCTTTGTTAAGGCAGAGATTTGAGAGTTTGTTTGATTCAATTCTTGTTGTTTTTGCTCTAAATGGGCAGTAATTTTTGTAAATTGAACTGAAGCCTTAGAATATCCTTCTGCTTGAGCGGAGATAGCTGTATTGAGATCTTCCAAAGCACGATAATGCTCAGAAGTATCTGCAACAGCCACAGCTTGAAGTGCTACCCTTATTGAATCGAATTTATCAGTAAAATCTTGAATAAAACCATCAAAATTCGCCGTGGATTCATTTAATGCTTCATCACTAGCTTCTTGAACCATTTCATTTAACTGAATTAAAGGTTGTTCTGCATTTTCAATCAACAATTTTAAAGTATTAACCGCAAAAGAGAGTTGTTCTTGAATTTCTCGGGGTTGATCAGGTGTCATTTCAGAAATTTCTTCAATCGACCGAAGCATATCGGTAACATCGAGCACAAATGCTTTAAAAACCTTGCTGGATTCATCAATGGCAACTTGGCTCACATTTTGAATGTCTGATTTAATATCGCCTGCAGATCGGTCAATATTCAGAATAAGATTAGTGAGATTATCCAGAACAGAGTTTAATTCTACCTGGGTTTCGTTATGTTCTGCTTCCTTTTTATCAATGGTTTCCTGCAGTTTTTCCCTTTCCTCTTTCATATGCTCTATTTTTTCACTGAAATTATCAAGTTGAGCTTGTAATTTAGTTTGTTCAGCGGATAGAGCGGCAATTTCTTTTTGTAGATTATCGTGAATAATTTGAATATGTTGTTGCTGACGTTGGCTGGAATGAAGATCTGTTTCTGCTGTTTTAAGTTCTACCCCTATTCCAGTAAGTTTCTTTTCTAAGTCTCCTAATTCCCCTTCTAATGCACGCCTTTTTAATTCAAATGACTCTTGCTTGGTTTGACTGCGTTTTTGTTCCTCGTTGGCAGAGTTTAATTGAGATTTTAAATCTTTGACTTGGTCACCAATTTTTTTTTCTTTAGATCTTAGGATTTTGATTTGATCTTCCACAGCTTGCCCTTTAGTTAATTTTTCGTATTCTTTTTGAAGAGTGTTCTTTTTTGATTCCAGATCTTCGATTCGTTTTTTGATTAAATTTATTTCTGCACCAGTTGAAGAGACTGCTGCTTGAATATCTGATTGAGATTTGGCAACCGTGTCTCTTTGTTTTTCTAATTTTAGAATTTCTTCATCTAATTGTTTTTGGAGGTTTTTTTGTTCAATAATAGATTGCTTAAGTTTGGTAATTTGATCTTGAATAGCTTTTGCTTCGGTATTGGCTTGTTCCATGGCCTGTTCTATGCTTTCTGCATCTTTTTGTAGTTTTTGTAAATCTTTATCTAATTGAGATTTTCTTTTTTCGTTCTTTTTGATAGATTTCTCAAGAAGCTTAATTTCAGTAGTTAAAGCTTTACTGTCTTGTTTAATCTTAGAAATTTCTTTGTTTATTTGAGCCTTTTCGGCGTTAATATCAGTGATGATTTGTTCTTCTTCTTTTTGTTTTACTTTATTTTCTTCAATAAGTCCTGCATTTTCATCAAGTGCTTGTTGTACTCCATCAATTTCTGTCTTAGTGCGTGCTATCAAATCATCAAAAGTTTGACCTTCTTCTAATTTCTCTTGAAGTTCTTCAAGTTTGATTATATTTTGTTGAAGCCGTTTTAAATTTTCTTCCGTGGCCTTGAGAGTTGCTTCTTTGGCAGAAAGTTCTGCTTTTTGAGCGGTAATTTCTTCATCTAATTTTGTTTTTTCAGTTTCTTGAACTTCAATATCTTCTTCTAATCCCTTTAAAAATAACGCTTCTGCTTCAATTTTATCTTTCTGTCGTTGAATTCTGTTTTTTAAGTCTTCAATTACCAATTGGGTAGATTCGATTTCTGCATTAATATCATCCTCTTCCAAGCGCATTTTATGAATTTTTAGTGCGATTAACTGAGCGTTGAATAAATTTACTTTATTATCTAGTTCTTTCCAACGAAGAGCATCATTTTTTTCTTTTTCAACTTTTTTCAATTGAGTAGAGACTTCTTTAAATATCGCCTCAAATTGACCTAAATCTTTATCTGCTTTCTCTAGCTCTTTCAATGTCTTATCTTTCATTTCGTCATATTTACTTAATCCAATCAACATTTCAATAAATTCACGTCTTGCATTGGAACTCATATGAGTTAATTCTACGATTTTTCCTTGAAGAACAAATTGATTAGAGCCATCAGGATCAATATTTGCTTGAGCAAGAGCATTTAAAATGGCCGTTCGGGTACTTGCCTTGCCTTGGATACGGTAACCACTAGTTCCACTGCGTTTTATCCATCGCGACACTTTGAATTCATCAGAATCGCTGGGAAAAACCCGATCTTTATTATCAAAAACAATTTCTACTTCTGCACGAGTTGCTGGTTTAACTTTTTTAGATCCTGCGAAGATTAAATCAGTTAATTTTGTGGCGCGCATGGTAGACTTTGCCAATCGACCGAGAGCAAAACATAAACCATCAATTACATTAGATTTTCCATTTCCATTCGGTCCCACAATGCATGTAAACCCTTTAGCAAGATTGACTGATACAGTGCGATTTCCGAAAGATTTGAACCCAGTCATCACGACACGTTTTATATAGGTCATTTGAAATATTAGTCTCCTAAATACCTAACATATGAAATCCTTAAAGTATCAATCTCCTAAATACCTAACATATGAAATCCTTAAAGTATCATTTACATTATTAACATGATAGATAATGAGCAATTCTTCCAAAATTCTTCTTCCTTATATACTCAAACCAGAAGGAAAGATAGAACCACTTGATATAGAAGATATTCCTTCAAAATTAATTTCTGTTAATATTTTGTATTTTTATCACTATGAAAAGAAAAGATTATATATTTGGATTGGTAAAAATGCAGGAAAGAAATTAAAGCAGACAATACCTACTGCAGAAGAAATAATTTTAAAAAAAAATCCAGATATCACAATTATTCGCCATTTTACGGTAGATGAAGGAAGCGAAACACATGATTTTTGGCAAGATACCGCTCTTAATCCCGAAAATATTAGAAAAATTCAGCAAAAATGGTCTGAATTCCGATTAGATCAATATGCTTTGTTAGATAAACTTCGAATCAATATGACATCTGCTAAAAATACTGGTGATTTTGAAAACGCAATAAATTATATTGAACAAATACTTAAAGTTGCAGAAGAAATTTATGATTGGGATTTGATCGATGAATTCACACAATTACGTGATCAAATCCTTCGAGTAAAAGATTTGAGATCTCGAAAAGATGAAATCAAGCGCGAAATTCCCCATAAAATTGCCAAGCTTGATAAATTAATGGCAGAAAATGAGGTTATAAAAGCCCATGATTTAGCCGTTGAAATTCAAGAATATTACTCAATTTTATTTAATGAACCCATTCCCCGTAAATTTCAAAGATCATTAGACTCAGAAAAAATGTTGTACGATGAATATATTAGAATAAAGAAAGATATTAATGATTTACAAGAGCGGTTTAATGAGTTCTTACCGGAAAGAAATTTAAGAACTCTCTATCGCATTGGTAAAAAACTCGTCCAATTAAATGAAAAATTTGACGATATTACGATTGATCAGTCAATGATGGAACAAATTTCCTTAATTGAGGCACAATACAAAGAATGGGAAAAATCAGAAAGAGAATATAGAAATAATATAACCACCTTAACATCAGCATACCAACGAGCAAAAAGTAACTATGAATTTGATGAGGCTCAGCAACATTTGGAGAAAATAATAGAATTAATTCAAACTTCAGATCATAAAAGTGAATTAGAACAATGGGAAACTGAAATATCGAATTTGAAAGAATTAAAAAAACAATGGGAGCTGCAAAAAGAAGAAGCTAAAAAGAAAAAGTTAGAAAATCGTGATAAAATTAAGCAAATGCAAGCAGAAATTGAACAACAATTACATAATAGAAATTTCCCAGAAACCTTTGCTTCCGTGGAAAAACTCTATCTTTTTGCCTCACAAACTCATGACGAAGAAATTGAAAAAGAAATTGCCAATTATCGGAAAGAAATTAATGAAAAAATAACAAACTTAAAGTTGTTAGATATATTATTGAAAAAAATTTCAGAATGGGAAGAATCTTTCCCTGAATTGAAAAAAACCAAGCAGTATGATACAATTTTAAGCGATCTCAATATATTCCTTTCTGATGAAGCCATAAATTATTCACTCGAACATAAAGCCAGATTATCAGAAATCAAATCGTCCATCGAAGAATTGAAGGAAAAATACTCGAAGAATGTAGCGCTCTATAATCGCTTATCTACAGAAATCAAAGAGAATGAAAATAAAGAGCAATGGATGGCTTTAACCCGTAATGCTAAACGCATTCAAGAAATCCTTCCTGAAATTGATAAGGAAAATGAGCACATAAAGTTTCAAGAAATAGAAAATTTAGCCAATCAAAAAATTAAGGAGAAAGAGAAGAAGAAAGAAGAAGAATTGGCTCAATTATTAAATAAAGCGAAAGAAATCGAAAATATCATCCAGAGTGAAAAAAAAATACTCCCATTGGTGGAGGATTTATCATTAGAAGACATCTTACCGAATTTATCTACCGATGTCAACGAAATGCTTACTCAAATTGAAAGCGTATTAGATAAGCAGCGCGTTGAGGTTAAGGATGATATGGAAAGTTCAATGCTGTTAACCAGTGCCTCGGGCGAAACTATGGAGATCACTGCAAAAATACAAGTTTCAATGGAGTCTGCTTCACTTGATAAGGAAACTTTGGAGATCTCCCCGTTTACGAAATTTAAGGCAAGTTCTGTGTTGGAAAATCCATTCCACGACGCAATTTCTGAGGTGATTATTGAAGATATTATTCCCTATAACTTTGAAATTTCTGATATAAACGTGGAGGGGGGCGATAATTTCGAAAAACCCGAAGAACAATTACACAAAGACGGCTTCGTCTTAAAATGGAAATTAAATAACATTCCCGCCCAAAACTCGGTTAAAATTAATTATGAATTACGTAAAAGAGTCTCACGAACTATTCTAATTCCCTTGGAAACGCAATTAAAGGTAATAAAAACCCATACGAGTATCAAAGATTATTCTCCAGAAGGTTTGTACGATGTAACCATGTTTTTCAAAAACAAATTTGCAAAGTCAGTCATCGGCGTTGTTATTGAAGATATAATTCCAACCTTTTATCATTTCCAAATTAAACTTCCTAAGGATGCACTACCTGCTTCTCAAGTAGAACAACCAATTGGAGCACTTATTAAGTGGAATTATCACGAAATTCTTGAAAATAAGGAATTGAAACATCAATATCGTCTGTTAAATTTGGCTCAATTTGAAAATTTAAAGATTTTAGTGGATAAATTGACACGTGAAGCTTATAATACACTTGAAAGAGGCGATATCGATAAATCTTTGGCAACTTATCAAAAAATTGTCAAAAAATTGCGAAAGTTTACCTAAGTGTAAATTAAAAGGAATTGAAATGTCAAACATCACTTAGTATACTCCTTTTTTTGGAGTGATTATAGTTAATTGGGATGCTTTCAGCGATGTCGATGAAGATAAAAGAACCTTGTTGAAAATCTACTGGCGATTTTTACAGAATATTCAGAAAACTTGATGAATTTTCAAGGAAATGTCGAAATATTTGATAATTTTAAGAGAATTCTTTTATCTATGGATCTCGATATGATATAACTAATCCAAATAATCAAATCTCTAATGTTAATTGAATAATGGGGTAGAAGTTGTGAATCAGAAATCGAACAAGCCAGAAGAAGAAAAATCTCAAGAAGAATCAACTATATCTGAGAAAAGTCAAAAAAAAAAAAAGAATGTACATCAAAACACCTCAGAAGAAAAAATTCTTAAAAAATATGAAAAAGAGCTTAAAGAACAAAAAAAATATCTGGTTTCTATTGAAATAACAATTGTCGTTCAAGAAAAACAACAAGATAGGCTATCCCAAGCAATCCAGCCAATAATTGACAATTATAAATCATTTTTTAAAGCATATATGTGCAGACTGCCATAAACAGCAAAATGTTCTTCTCTACTGTTTGGAAGATGCAATTGTGTCGATGATGGTATACATATGGTTTGAAATCAACAAATCCACCATTTGTGCTGAGTGATTGAAAAAAATATTTTTGTCTTTTTTGGATTTTAAAAAAGTATATTTTGCACTTTTTGTTTTTTTTGAAATTTTGTCATTTCGGAAAAATATGTCTTTTTATTTGTTTCAATTTCAATTTAATTTTGTCAAATCGCTTATGCTTTGTTGCATTTCTGTCTTTTTGAGAATTGATCGTTGAGAAAAATCACTTTTATTATTTAGAGGCAATGTTATATAAAATGTAGTCCCTTTCCCATATTGGGTATGAAAAGCAATATGACCGTCATGTTTACGAATAATATGATAACATGAGACCAGACCTAAGCCATTTCCCCTATTTTTAGTAGTTACATTAAAGTGAAAAAGTTTATTTTGGACTTCTGGGGGAATTCCAGGCCCATTATCTTGTATTGAGACGCATACCATGGGGAATTTCAATTTTAATCTCTTTTGATGTTGGTTATTTGCCCAGATAAGCCTTTCTTTTTGGTATTTACCATAAAAATTCTCCTGATTTTTAAAAAGTTCCATTTTCACAGAAATTCGGCCCCGATTATTCATTGCTTGCTTTGCATTTAGAACTAAATTTTGAATTACTTGCGAAAATTGATTTGGATCTACATCGAGCGGGGGGATATTAAAAGGTATTTCAAAATTAGCGGCTACGCTTGATCCTGCCAAAATAAACTTGGTAGAATCTTTAACAATCTCCTCCAACGATGCATTCTTTTTAATAGGTTGTCCTCCTTTTCCGAAACTTAAAAGTTGTTCTGTAAGTCCCGTGGCGCGTTGAGTTGCTTTTAATGCGATATCTAAGTTTTCTTGTAAATTTTGGAATATGTTATAATCAGGATTTTCTTGAATATCGATTAATGAAATAGACAGAATTCCAGTTAGTGTAGTTAAAATATTATTGAAATCATGAGCAATTCCTTTAATTACTTGGTCACGTTCGTTTTGATTTAAATCTAATGATTTATTATTCACAGAAGAAGGAATTTCTTCCCTTTTATGTGCTCCAAAAAAGAGTAGAAATCCTAAATTAATAAGAACAAACAAGATTCCTAATATCAAAACAATTATTTCTAGAGTTTTTAAGTTATTTCTTTGTAAAAATGAAGCGAAAAATAGTATTATGGATAGTCCAACCGCCGAATTAGTGAGAAGTAAAATCTTGCTTTTAATATCTTGGCGGTTAGACACATGGTTAATGAAGTGAGACATATTTGTATTATCCATTTTAAACATTGCCATTGCTGATTAGCCTTTCATTTCAATTGAATCAATATCAAGATTTACAAAAACGAAGGGAGATTTTAGACAGAAATATTGACACTCTTCTCAAATCAATTTTCCAATAATTTTTTTCCCCAAAACGTTTATTGTCGAAGTATTTATAGTTATAATCATATAAAAAAATTTGTAAATTCGATTATAATAAAAAGGATTCTGAATAAAACATCAAAAAAAAATTAGTAAAAAATATAAAAATACAAAATGAAATCAAATAATATATAAAATTTGAGAATATAACAAAAAAAAACTATATTATAACTTATATTATTCTAAAAAAAATATTGGAAATTTGGGATATAATTAATTCAATGCTGATTTTATCATAATTGTAAGTTGAAAAAGAATCAGACATACTATATAAAGCTTTGAATTTTTTCGCAACTTTTTTATACTTCATCTTTCTCAAGTAACTTGAGGGAAACCTCTTATGAATGGGCAAACAGTAAAAAAATTGGCATGGGTATTTTTCTCAATCGTCTTAGTCGGTGTTATCGTTGGATTTGTAATTACCGCAATTGATTCCTCATTTTTCTCTCAAGTCCTAAGAAATCTTGACCCAAATGGAAATCTGAGCGATGTATGGATGCGAATTAATTCCTTCTTCTCCAATTTCTCTTTTTTAGAAAAAGAAACTGGTGGTGGAGGCGGAACTCCGGGTTAATTACATTTTTTATTTGTTCTACCAGCATCTTCTGCAAGATCGTTCTTAAAATGCATTGATAATGCTTATTACACCTAAAATCTTTTTTTTTATAAGTAGCTCAGAGGGATGAAAATTAACTCAAAAATTTCAATTGATAATATAACATTTAAAGAAATACAAATTCTTCTTACATTACATCAGCATCCTTTCGGTACTTTTGAAGAATTGGCTGAAATAACTCACATTCCAAAAACTACCGTCTATGAAATTATTCAGAAAATTAAACCAGTTTTTTGGGTTGCGGCTATTCCCAATTTAGCTAATTTGGGCCTTACTACCTATGATGTTTTTTCAGAAGTAAATTCTCTAGTAAATTTAACATTTTTAGAAAAGATCGGTCAAAAACATCCCTATCTCTACTACTATGCTAGGATATATGGCAAAATTACAGGTATCTATTTTCAATTTCGCGCACCACTCGAATTAGGAAAAAATCTAGAATTATTGTTCCGCGAATTGAAATCACAAAATAAAATAAAAAATTTCACTATGCTCCATTTTCCTCATCAATTCTTGATTACTCCATTTAACTTGACTCTTTGGAATCCCGAAAATTTCACTTGGAAATTTAATTGGAAAAATTGGTTTCAAATTGCTGAATTTCATAAAGATCCTCAAAAAGAATATCAAAAACAACCTTCTTTTCCAGCATACGATGTGAAATCATGGATTCAAAGGAGAGATATTGCTTTATTAAATAAACTCATCACTAATGCACGCTGTCCTAATACAAAACTGCGTGAAGAACTTAACAATCAAGGCTTCCAAATAAGTGATTCGATTATAAGTCGACGTAGGAAGAAATTAGAATTAGAGGCAATTTATGGATATAAAGTCCAAATTGATCCACATTTATTCGACGTTGTAAATACGGTTCTGATTTGGGGTTATGGGCCAGAAAAATTTTTAAAATCAATCACAATTCGTCTTGAAAATCATCCCATTCCCTTTTATTCCGTGTTTAATATTGAAAAGTTTACAATTTATTGGTATTTACATTTGCCAACCCACCAATTATCCGATTTACTTCATATCCTGCAAGAAAATCTTTATGAACTACATTTTATGTATGTTGATTATCCTAAATCCAATGTATTTTCTCTTGATCCTGATGCTTTCGATGAGAAGAAGCATGATTGGAAGAAGAGTTCTGAATTTGTGATATACGATTTGCTTAAAAAGGTTGAAGATTAATAAGGATAATGAAGAATTCTTGTTAGAATAGCGAAGTTCGGAAATGAATGAACTTCGAAAGTGATATTTTATAATATAGTCAAAATTCTTTTTCTTGTAAATTATCTTTTCTAGTATTTTTCTGTAAAAAAAATTTTGGCTAATATCTATGACAAAAATTCTTTCACCTCTTCCAGAAAATGATATATACCGGGAAATTTCTTCCCAACAAATTTCAGTTTCTGATGTTCCATTAGATCAAAAAGAACATGTAACTCGAAAAAAGAAGAAATCTTCACAAGAATTCTACCAATATGCTACTAAAGATTTTGATCAGATGAACAATATCGTTTTTTGGAATAGTCTAGGTTTTTTCCTTTTCACATTTTTGCTTCGGTTTGCCACTAATAAATTGCTAAATGCCTCTGGAACGGAAACAGGATTGGTATTTGCGGCCCAAACTTTTGGGGGGTTATTAATGACACCTCTGGTGGGATATTTAACCGATCGCATGTCAAAGAAGAAATTGGTATTATTTGGCGCTGTTGGAAGGGGATTCTCGTATATTCTTCTTTATTTCGGATTAGGAATGAATAACTTGGTATTTTTCGGTGTGGGAACGTTTTTTTTGGGGGTTGCAGTGGTTTATTTTTGGACCCCGCTTAACGCCCTGATTTCACAAAAAACCTATAAAACGGTTCGTTCCACAGCTTTTGGTAAACAAGCTGGTATGATAGGTTGGGGAAATCTACTTGGCGCACTTTTCACACTTTTATATTATTATCTCATGAATTCTTGTTTTCCAAATAATCCATGGATTCTTTTCCTACCTTTGATCCTATTTTGCGGATTCAATGTATTTGCAGGAATCCGATTCTATTTGCACGTAGATGAATCTATATATTTTAACGATGAATTAGTTGAGAAATCTAATCTTCTACAACAGACTTATAATGAAAAAGATACTGAAATTGAAAATTTTGTTCCAGAAATAAAAAATAAACGCACTTTTTATTTGGGTATGGGAGCTCTTCTCATTGCATTCATGATATCCGCCATTAATCAATCTATTGCTTCTCCCTTCCTTCAGATCTATATCACAGATACATTTTTCCCAATGCAAGATACCTATGAGGTCGGGATTAGTATTATGCTCATATATCTTCCCTCCGAAGTACTCTCTCAGTTATTTGCTCCGAAAATGGGGGAATTAGGAGATAAAATTAATCCTCAATTGGGGATTACTGTGATCTGTGGTCTTGGAAGTTTAATTACATGGCTGCTAATAAATCTTCATTCAATTATATGGTTTGTGCTCATTCTTCTGATTGATACATCTTTAGCATGGGCAAATGGGTTAGTTTTGGCTAACTTGATGAGTAGAATTTCCAAAAATAATCGAGGAAAGATTTTTTCGGCGCGTCAGTGGGTATCTCTTCTAGGTGCTGCTATAGGTCCGATTTTGGGAGGATTGGCATGGGAATATTTAAATCATTATGCGCCATTCAGAATCTCTATTTTTGTAGAGCTGGCATTAATCCCCCTCTATTGGATGGCGATAAAATGGTTGAATCCCTTTATGGAAGAAAAACTTGATTAAATACCTCAATCTCTTTATCGTTCGTGTGTGATATCCCATATAATTTTATTTAATTCTGCAAAATCTCCAATAATTTGATCCTTTTTTACATTCCATCCTAAAATCTGATAGATTTTGGTCTGCAAATGCCTGGTTTTCAATTCTTTTAGAATGGTTAGGTTATAATAATTCTCTTTTTTCAAACTGGAGTTATTTCTCTTTAATAATGATTCGATTTCCAAATTTGCAATTGATTTTACTTTCCTTTCCATATTTTGGGAGTGCATTACCAGTTTTTGATGTAATGGGTTATGCAAATCAAAATCTGGGAGAAAGAAGGTAAATGGGAGTTTATGAATATCGCGGGCGGATTTTTCAATTCTAACGGCTTTAGTGAGATCGGGAGCATTTAAAAAGCCCATTACATAGTATGCTTCATCTATGGAACTAAGTTTCAAAAAATAGTTGGTGGTATCTACAATAACATGTGGATCAAGAAGCAGTGCGGCTTTTACGTAGGATCCACTTCGCTGATACACCACTTTAATTGGACTGAGATGTCGAGGATTGGTTAGATTATTATGGAAATTAATTCTTTCCCATAAAGAGCGTATTGCTGCACCTGATTTATGATTTTCTTGAAAAATTTGTTCTAATATTTGATAATAATGCCATCCCTTTGAGTTTTTCTCTTGGATTTTTCTGTATCTATGGGAATCACCATCAAGTTCAATTGGAATAAAAGCATAATCAAAATGAGTAAAAGCGAAAGGAATCAAGTGCTTACTTTTTAAAATTGGGAAAATATACCTCGATTCCACTAAGATTTTGCCGAAATGATATATATCTGGATATTTTTTCAATTGACTTTCCAAATCAAAATCCCAATTAGCTTTTGATTCTTTATTTTGAGGAATTATAACCAATTTTCCAGATGATTCAAATTGGGGCAAAATCGAAAGCAACGAGCGAGGAAAAATGTCCGCTCCTCGATGGGAGAGACGATAGTACGAATTATTTCCATGAGGTAGGAGAGATTGCAGGTTTTTCTTTTCTTCCTTTTTAATCAACTTTTGAACTTGCAATCGACTATTTTGTCTCTTTATTCTGGAAGGAATCAAAAAATATCGCTCCTTTAAGTGGAAATTCCAGTTATTTCCTTCTTTATGAGCACTAAATTCAAGATTTTCCAGCTCCAGATTATTTAATTCACTTTCAGATCGAATCAATCTGGGAGAATATCTAGCAAAAATGCAAATATGGGGAACAGAGAATATATCGAGGTCGAAAGACCAAATAGATATGCCGTCAAACTCAGGAAATGTTCGTGTTATTGCGTGATTGCTTCCAGTGATAAACGCATTACTTACTACCAAAGCAATAACACCATTTCTAACCAAAAATTCACGGCTTTGAAAAAAAAATAAGGCGCTAATTTCAATATTAGGAACTTGATGAGGCTTCGGTTTAAATCCTAACTTAGATGCTAATTTTTTCACCTTTTCCTTATATTTCAGATGTTGCATGCTTTTAATGGTAATCCAAGCTGGATTTCCAATAATCAAATCAAATTTGTGAGTTATTTTATCTACAGAGAAATATTTATTTTCCCAAAAAAGCACACTTTCATGATAAATTTGAATTTTTTGCCAAGGAAAATCGATTTTTGAAAGATGCAAGGCCAAAATGATATTCATTCTCGCCAAAGCACAAGCAAGTGGGTTAATATCAAATCCAAAAACATTTTTCGCTGCTTTTTTTTTTTCATCCAGTGAATGTTGAGTATTAAAAATTATAATTTTAAGAATTTCGATTAGAAAAACTCCAGTACCGCAAGCGGGATCCATAATCTTCTGGCCAAATTCATAAGTCTCTACAACCATTTTCGAAGCTAAGTCCGGTGGAGTGTAAAACTCACCCAAGTTGTGGCGAACCTTAGGAGATACTAGTTTTTGATAAAACAAATGAAAAAAATCTCCAAAAATTGGATAAGATTTATGGTTTTGCTCCGTTGAATTTAGTTTCAATTGATCCGAAATAGGCGTGTTGATATGAAAGTCGGAGAAAAATTCGGTAAACCATCCAAAATAAGAGGAACCGCTAAGCTCAGGAAAAACCCGGTTAAAATCCAACGATGATTCTAGATTACAAAAGATTTCTTTGATTATAATCACGCAATATAGATGCTTGAAAAATAGATCTTCGGTGAGATTTTGTGCACTATAGAAGATTAGGAAGGATTTATTCCATATTTCATAATTTTCCTCAAATTTTCTTCTAAAATGTGGATCTATTTTTTTCTTTTCGCTTAACTCATAGAAAAATTGGTTAAATACTTTAGAATCCTGCCCGAAATTTTCATCTAAAAATTTATCGTTGAGAAAAAGTTCCACATCATAATATTTCCAAGATAGGAAAAAAAAGTAGCGGTTATTGAATTATTCACATTACAAAAAAATTATTCAACAGGGTAAGGAACTCCGCCTTCCATTTTAAATTTTTGACCACAAGCTTCACAAAAAGCGGAATCACTTTTTTTTAATAGAGAAACCATGGATTTAGGCATCACTGCCCCACAATTGGAACAATGAAATTTCGAAGGTTCATCTTCACCTTTCTCTTTTTCACCTTTTTCTGTTGATGGTTTCTTTGCCTGGTTCATCCCTTTCTTATCTTGTTGAGTTACCTTCTTGGCGATTTCTTCACGTGTCATTATCAAATCTTTCTCTGACTTGGGAAAGAAGAAGATTTTTAACCGTCGAATGGAGTTTTTATAGATTTCTACGACTGTTGCAAATTTTTGGTATCTGAAAAAACCGAAAGGAATTATAAAGAATACCCATGCAACAGAAAATAATATTATGACGATAACGAAAAGAATTAACTTCAAAATCCAGAAAATTCCTTTGAATATAGCTGCAAATCCATCTAGAATTCTATAAAGAAAATACAACAATGTAGCCAGCAAAGCAAAAACTACAATTCCAATAATAACCTTTTCTGGAGTTTCCATGGCTAAATAATTTTGCCACATACTGCTAAATCCTAACAAATTCACGGTTGAAAGAATGAATTGGATCATTAATATGCACTTCATTATGATGATATTATTGTTATATAATATTATCTCTTTTATTAGAAATAACTTTAGGCCAAAATTTGGCGTAGGATCTAACACTTTTATTTTATGGAATTTTAGATTATGCTAATGGAAAAAAACTTTGATAGATCATCTTCAAGCGATTTAACTTTCCGATTCGGCACTTGCACCAAAGATTGCTACGGAGCTTGCGTATTTTCCGGTTTATGGAATGACAACAACATTCACCAGCCACTTAAAAAAACCATCCCTTCTGAAAATCACCCTTTCACTCAAGGAACCTTTTGCCCTAAATTCAGCAACAAGATTGGTTCTATCTATCATCCTTCAAGACTAAAACACCCATTGAAACGAATGAACGAAAAACCCTGTCCAATTTCCGATTTTAATACCATTAGCATGGATGATGCTTGGGAAATCTTAAATCAAAAATTATTAGATATTTACATTAAGTACGGTCCTGAGAAATTATTAGCCGCTTTTTATTCTGGAAACACCGGTTTACTCTCACAATATTCCCCATTACGTTTTTTTCATCAAATAAATGCTTTGGTTACCAATGGTGGGATATGCAATGAGGGGGGTTGCGCCGGGTTGAGTCAACTCTTCGGCACTTATTCACTCTCCCACCCTCTTCAAATCTTACGCCCCGAAAGCGATTTGATAGTTATTTGGAATTCAGATTTGACTAATAACAATAACCATGCCCATTTATTAGTTAGAAAAGCTCAACAGCGCGGCGCCAAATTGGTTGTAATCGATTCCCGTCGTACCAAAATTGCAGAACAAGCTGATTATTTTTACCAAATCTCTCTGAATACGTCTCATTTGTTTAGTTTGGCGATAATTAGAGAAATATTGCAGAAGAAAGCAGAAAATAAAGAATTTCTAAACAAATATGTAAAAGATTGGGAAGTTATTAAAAGTTTAATTGAAAATCTTGAATTTATTAACTTATTAAAGATCCTTGGTTTGACTCAAAATGATCTTGAAGAGATAACATCACTGCTTATCGAAAATATGGAACACAGTCTTTTTATGATTGGATATGGAACTCAAAAAGATCGTTTTGGGGGTTACTATGTTCAAATAATCGCTTTACTTCAAATAATTTTAGGAAATATTGGAAAAGCGGGCGCTGGAATCATTTATTCTTTAAGCGATCATAAACGTGAGATTAAAGACAAAATAATTAGCAAAATCGCCCCACAATCTAGCAATTATTTTGCAAACGAGGATGAATCTTTAAATATTATAAAATTGGCAGATATTCTAAAAAATAGGGATATAAAACTGCTTTTTATCTACAACTTCAACCCTGCCAGTAGTTTACCAAATCAAACATTTCTGCGGGAGCAGTTGAAAAGAGAAGATCTATATGTCGTTGTGTTGGATTGTTTTCCCAACGAAACCATGGCATTTGCTGATTTAGTTTTTCCTATGAAAATGTCTGTGGAAACAAATGATTTAGTTTCCTCATATTACATGCCGGGACTTTCAATTACTCAAGCAGGACCTTGTCCTTATCCCGATTGCAATTCTTCTCATGAATTTTTCAATCAGTTGGGGATAGATATCGGTCATCAATTGAGTTGGAGCAAAGGAATTTTAAATTTATTCAAAACAAATTCAAAAGAGCTAGTAGAAGAATGTTTGCATGTTCTCTCATCAGAGCAGCAAACTAACATTTTGAATCATGGTTATACCTTATTTTTCAAACCCGAAGATATTTTCTATAAGGATATGAGTTTCGCCACTCGTTCGGGGAAAATTGAATTGGATTCCATTAAATCTTATTTATCAGAATTTCATTTAGCTACTATAAAAAAAATTCAGAAAGAACCTGATGAACTTTTCTTATATACTCCCCATCACCCCCGTTTTCTTCATTCTCAATTGGGAGAAATCAATCAAAAATTCCACGCCGATTTTTCCAAAGCTTTCATGAATCCAGGCGATATCGATAAATTCAAGTTGCAATTGGGTGAAAATGTGAAAATTTACAACAAGATAGGGGAAGGGATATATGAAGTTGCAAAAATGGATTCTTTGACAGAGGGAATGGTATTAATCTATTCTGGGGGTCCAAATCGTCATCCTTTAACGCCTAATGCGAATTTTTTTACCGATCCCCAACCAGAACTATTGGGACATTCTGGGTCCTATTTTATGGGCACGATAAGGCTTAAATCTCTTAAGTAATACTTTTTTCCTTTCTTTTATTTAGTGAAATTTACTGTCGATTTTTCCCAGAGCAGATTTCCACTCTTTGATTTTTTCGGAGATTTCCTCATATAGTATCCTTTCTTCTTGGGTAAGGTAACGCTCAGATTGACTTTTACCCGTTTGAACGGCTAGTCGATTTATTTTAGCTAACCGAACTCTAATTAAATCATTTACATCGCTTAATAACTGCTTAAATTCTTGACGAGGGACTTTTCCTTGTTCATATAATGAATTTATAATCTCCAATTGTTCCCTTGCTTGAGTGTAAATAAAGTCTTCAGCAATTTTTCCCAATTCTGGATTTGTTGATTCTTGGAAATTAATTTTCTGAATTCCTTTTCGATCTAATTGGCTTGAATCATCAAATTTAACTACCCCTTCTTCTACCAAGATTCGAGCGATGTATTGTTCTATCGTCATTGGATGGCCCAATTTAAACGGACCAATAAATTTTCCCAAAATAGAGAAAGAAGGGAATTCTTTGATTACAATAACATCTACTTTTTGGTGAATGTATTCATTTTGATCTCGTTTTAATTTGTTTTTAATTGAAAATGGGCACATAAACAAGAAATTTAAGCACTATTTCTTTAAAAAATGCGTTGTTGGAAGATCAATAAAAAGAAAAAGAAAAAAAGGATTATAATCAATGTAATAATCATGAATTTTTTGGATTTTTGGAAAGTATTCAGTATTCCTACCACTTTAAATGCTTGGACAATTGGTTTATTAATTTTCTTTGTGGGCAGTGTTATTTTGGGCTATATTATGATGGCATCTCAAGTAAAAATAGTTAAGAAAGAATTTTGGAAGGGAACAGATACCTTAAAATGTTTTATTTTTGGGTTTTTCTTTGGAAGTGCTTTAACCGTTATTGGAACTACAATTATTACCTTCATTTTTGATTTAAACGATTTAGGATATCATGATCAAGCCATTCTACTAATCCTTCCAATGGTATTTTGCTTAATTTTTGTTAGCATATATCCTCTTATTGAATTTTTATTTATGGCTCATTTTTCACATTATATATCCACTACACCTTTCCAAAAACCATTTGAATCTCTGATTAAAAAATTTCGAAAACCTTGGAGTTATATTATCGCGGTTATTTTATATTTCGTCGTTATGGTACTTCCAATTATTATTATGGTTGCGGGATTTCAAATTAAATTCATTATCGCTTGGTTAAGTTGGCAGTTAATATATCCCATGATTATCATTCTTTACTATGCATCCGTTGGTTATATCATAGCCTTTGGAATTTTTACTATTAGTATTCCATATTTACCGCGATCAACTTTTCTTCATCATGATAAGAGTAAACGAGCTGTGCAAGAATTTTTCCGAGATCCTGGTACTTATTTTACCTATTTCACCTTATTTTATTCTTATATTTATTTCATTTACCGAACCTATGCTACTCTCACGAGATTTGATCTAAATTATGTTGCTTATTATCCTCCATGGTATAACGTTGATTGGTCTATTCCTATTTCGTTAGCATTTGCAGTTACTGCATATTATCATCGATATTGGAAAAGAAAAGTTAAATCCTCCACACAATCTATTTTATTTTCCACTTTTTTAATCGCGGCAATGGGAGTAAACATTATGTTGAATTACTTAATTTCCCGTCCATTTGTATTTCAAGAATTATTCGAAAAATGGGTTGTTACTGCTGAACTTTATGATGTACGCGGTTTCAACATATTGGGAAATCCCGTTGGAGTTTATACGGAGTTAAATTTGATTGGTGTGATCGAAGAATTGATGCTTTTCGTGATTATCTCTTATTTTTTCTTCATTCAAAAAAATCATAAAGCTATTCGTGATACATTCTTTGGAACGGTGACTTCTTCCGAAGAAAAATTCAATCCTATTCCTGCATTCAACATGATTCGTTTTCAAGACGAATTTGAACAGCAATTTGCGTACGAATCTTTAGAACGAATGTACACGCGGATTCCTAATAAGCGTGGCTATGATTTCATTCAAAACAGATTTAGATTACCTCTTTTTGATGCACTTTCAGATCGTTCTCATAGATTTGGATATTATTGGAGTCAAAAACTTCTCACAAAAATAATGTCTGTTTATCCTATGAGGATAGCACCATTAGTCGAAAATGGATTACAATCTCCCAACAGCGACTTAATTTCTTCGATTTTTCAATGTTTCACCCCTGAAACTTATCTATGTTTGAAAAAAATCGATGAAAAATTAATTCTATTTCACCTTAACGGTAGAAATTTAATTCTTAAACAACAAGCTCTAAAGATTTTGCTGTTAAAATACACCAATGAAGAAGATTCTCAACTATCTCCATCAGATGAGCTATTAGAAGCTGCTCAACGGCTTCTTCTATTTCCTGATTATAATATCCAGAGTATGACTCTTCGTCTATTAGCGAACTTCCCAGAACAGGTTGATCATTCTATCTTTCTTTCCCGATTGAATGATCCCATTCCAGTTATTCAAAATTCTGTAGCGCATATTGCAGGCGAAATTGCTAAGGATGAGATCAACTCATTAAGTATTCCAAAATTAATTGAAATGGCTTCGGATATTAATCCTAATATTCGTGTAAAAGTTTTAGACACATTAGCAAAAATGGGGAATTTTGAAAAAAACAACATCCCAATTGAAATCTTCAAAGATAATATGTTTGATCCAAATGATAAGATTCGACAAGTCTCCTTTCATGGATTGAGGGCTTATCTTCAAGAAAAACCCTACGCAATTTCAGTTAATTATTTATTGGAAATAACAGAAAATACTGAAATTGAAACCCAAAAATACCTTATCACTTTATTCCCCCCAATTTGGAAGCAAAATCCTTCTAAAATTTTGTCAATTTTGAAAAAATATTTAAAAATGCCTGAGCACAGCCTTTCTCGTTTAGCTCAAGAGCAAATTCTTAAAATGGCTCAACAAGATCCGCGATTTCTGGTGTCCGAATTGATATATGAATCTGAAACTGAAAGTATTTTGACGCGTGGGAAAATTGCCCAAACAATTCTTCAAATCTGTTTAAAATTTCCTAAGCAAACTATCCCTCTTTTGATTAAAAACCTCTCTTCTACAAATACTAATGCAAAAATTAATGCTGCTCGTGTATTAACAGATTTTTCCAAAAATCATACTCTTAACATCCCATTAAAAACTTTAGTTAATATTTGGAGAAATGAACCATCAGAAAACATAAAAAATGAATTAATTCCATTAATTAAGTATGTTGGGTTAAAAGAGCCTAATAAAATTGCACAATTCATTGAAGATTTTAGTAAAATTTATGCTAAATCAAGTAAAGCTTTAAAACTATCCATTGCAAAAATGTTTTCCATTTTATCGGCTAAGAATCCAAACCTCATTCCTTTGAAATTGGTTGAGAAGATGGTCGAAGATCCAGAATCTTCCATCCGAGAACAAGGCTATAATATTTTAAGTAAAATTGAAGACAAAAATTTGAAAAAAAGGATTAATATTTTGAAAAAGGGGTTGAAAGAAGAAGATCTGAACATTAAGAAAAATGTAATTCAAGATTTAATGAAATTGGCTTTGCACTTAAACGACTCCAAGCTATTTACCAACATTCTCAAATTACTCGATGATTCAAATAAATGGACTAGAAAAGCAGTGTGGGATGCTCTTGCATTGTTGGAAAACCAGTCGAAAAATGTATTAGATGTAAAGAAGATCTTGAGCAATATTGATCTAAATACTGAAGTAGAAGAAGTTATTTATTCCTTTTTAAAATGGGCAGGAATGTTAAGTAAAAATGAATTTGAGCAAATATTTCCTTATATATTGAAATTAATGGAACATGAAAAGGAATCAATTCGGACTGCTGCAATTTCAACTTTAGTCAGATTATCGGAAAATTTAAAATCCGATCAGATAATTCCACGGTTGCTAAGTTATCTTTCAGATGAAACTCCAGTTAGACTGGAAGAATCGGTGGTTTTAGCACTAAACCGGATTGCAAAATATGAGAAAAAAGAAATTAAAGAGCGAGTGATTAGATTATTAAGTATTCGAGCTCACAACACACAGAATAAAATTTTCCAACATGTTTTAGCAGATTTAAAAAAATAGGAGATCATTTAAGTGAAGAAAGTAATGAAGAATATTTCTGCTTCATCTTTATATTGATCAATTCTTTGTCAAATAGATTTTTTATTCCTACTTCAATATTTTTTCGATAATCTACTGTTTTTTCTAAAGTAAATTCGAAATTACTTCGCAGTTTCATGTCATCATCCAAAATTTCAGAAATATCCTTTTCAAACTGAAAAAACGCATCAGAAAATGGTTTTCTAGAGAGATTTGGACCGATTATCGAGGGAAGGATGATTTCAAATCGCTCCTCAAAATCATCATCTTCTATGAGAGCGATTCCAATTGGAATATAAAATTTACTTGTTGGATTACGAATATTAGTGATCTCATCATTAATCTGCCATTTTCTAATTTCATTTTCAGTTTGCATACATTCTTTCATTTTTTCATCAATAATGGATAAAATTTCCTGTTCGAGTGTTGATAATTCATCTAAATTCTTTTGAATTATCCTAATTTTTTCAGAGTGCTCTTGTTTTAAATTTTGAATTTTCTGCTCTTGTTCTTCTTTTTTCATCTGTAATTCTTGAGCAAGTAATGCAACTTTTTCTTCCGCGGATAGATTAGTTTTCTCCAATTCCTCGCGAATATGATTTATTTTATTTGAAATCAAATCAAGTTCATTATTTGATTTATCTAATATTTCTCTAAGAAATGCAACGTTTTGAAAGGCATCAACCACTACATCTCCAATTTTTCTGGTTTTTAAAGTATCTAACTGGAGAAATTCGCTATTATGCTTGTTTGCATCTTCAAATAATAGATCAATTCTAATAAATAGCTTGCCTATCCGTTCAATAATTGATTTCTGTTCTTGAAGAATCCATTGATCAATATTATTTCTTGCTTCATCCATTTTGGCTTTAATGCTTACATCATCAATTTGATCCAGATTTTTTATCTTCTTTTTATAAAAATCATCTACATCTTTCAATTGTACTTTTAAATCTAATTTCCATTTCTCGATAGGTTCAGTTACTAAATCTATCAAAGTTTTCCAACGATGTTTGGTTCCTCTAATGAAATTTAACAATTCAATCCATTCTTGTGCATAATCTAAAGCATCATCAAACGAGTATTGGCTTTCTAATTGTTCAATTTTCGAAAGATCTACCGGCTTCACATATTTCATCATTTTTCCTAATCCATTTAGAATTTCAGGAGGAAATAAACCAGGTATTTTCTTTATGAGATATTCATTATCGGAAACATCGGTTTGCTGTTCAGAAATCTCTATTGTTTCTTGAAATTTAATAATTGATTTTGCCTTTTTTAAGCGTTCTAAATATTCCAAATCTTTATTACGTAGAATGTGACCTACTTGGGCACTTCTGGGAGCATTTGGAATTTTATTTTCAAAAAACAACACTCCAACATTATCTATTACTAATTTAGCATTTGGTTCGGATTGAATAAACATGATGGGCCAAAGTATTTCTGAGATTTTAACAATATGTTCTTTCTCTAAATTTAATCTATTTAAAATTGTGATGAAATTTATAGCAAGAGTTTCATTTAAACTTAACTCAAGGTGCGTTTTTTCTTCTAGGGTAAAGGGAAATTTGTTAACCATATACACTCGCTCTGATACTTGATAATACTATATTCTATTTCTTACCAAAAAATATATATTTATTCTTATCCACAAAAAAGATCAATGAAAGAATCACAAGAAAGTATCGAAGTTATGGTTGAATGCCCAAATTGCAAAAAAACCAAACTAATCACAGTTCCAAAATATCTCTTTTCAAATAAAAAAATGGGAACTTTGAAAGTTCAAGTTCATTCTGGGATTTGCTGTGAGCATGAATTTATTGCTTTTGTATCCAATAATGGAAAAGTACGGGGTTATGAATCAATTGATATGGCTTTAGATCTTTCCAAAGTTGAGAAAGCAGCTGTTGAAGGTAAAATTTTCTTACGAGATCTAATTGCTACATATGGTGACTATGCAATAAGTTCATGTTTACATGCAATATTATGTAATTTTCCCATCATTTTTCTCCGTTCATCTTTAGAAAAGAGTAAAACCGCATTAATCTCCCATCTATTGAATGAATTTTTGCCAGATGTATATAAACAAACATTGGTTCAAGTTTCCACGATTATAGAGTCGGAATACCAAGAAAGTCATATTGGTGACTGTTTGGTAATTAGTCCTGGGGGTGTAGTTGCCCATTCTCCATGGCAAGACATTCCCTTAAAGTTAGAGAAGGAACTACTCACGGATGCTTTAGGAATCTTAGATGACGAATCTCAAACAGTAGTTATGCAACAAGAATTAGGCAAAATTTTCGAACATGCGGAATTTATCATAAAAAAGATAGAAAAAAAGGAGATATATGAAGAAGACTTAATGAAAGATTTTAAGAAAGAATTTAAAAAACCTCTTAATGAGGCATATTTGAACTTATTAAAACAAGTGATTGAATATCGTTATAAGAAGGATGTTTCTCGTATAAAAATACGCAGTTTTGACACCTTAAAAGAAGGTTTATGGTAATAAACACTTTAAAAGAAGATTTTTCTGTTTTTTTTAACTATATTAATTGTGGAAACCCGTGAATCAACCTTCAAAAACTAATGAAGAAGTTACTTCTTCCGAAAAAATCGAACAAGCAATTCAATTAGGAATGAAAGAATTAAAAGAAACATATAAACATCCAAATACACCTCTAATTCAAGATCAGAGGGCAGAAATTTTAGCTCAATTGGGTGTTCTCTTATGGAAAAAAGATGATTTTAGGGAAGCACGAAAATATTTTCTTATGGCATTAACCGAGTACGAATCGCTTAAAGACCAATTCAAAATTGCAAATGTAAAGAGTAGTTTAGGTTCTCTGTTTATCCAAATGGGTGAATATTCTTTGGCTCTTAGAAATAATTTAGAAGCATTGGAATATTGGAACACTAAAAATTTCCTAAATGAACGGATAGCGACTTTACAAAATGTGGGTATTTGTTATCTTCAAATGAAAGAAGATATAAAAGCTGCAGATTATCTCTTAAAAGCCTTACAGATGGCCGTTTATCTTGAAGATGAAAGCCAATTTGCAAATACAATTCAAGTTTTATTAGAATATTATGAAAAACAACAAAGATATGACATGTTGCTAGAATTAAAACGCAAAGCTTTAGACTTTTGGACTACTTTAAACCTTCCATTACGACAATTTAAGACCCTTATTGATTTAGGTGTGATTTGTCAAATTTTAAACGAATTTAAGACTGCGTTGAATTACTTTAAACAAGCTTATAATATTGCCTATAATATGGCTGATTTAGAAAAAATGTATCTTGCAGAAGGATTTATCGGTGAATGTTATGTAAAACTCGGGGATATCTCCCAAGCGAGAAAAATTTATCTTCAAACATTCAAATTGGCTGTCTACTTAAATGTATTTTCCGATCATCAAGAAGCAGTAGATTCTATGCGACTTTTACTCCTTACATTGGGTTTTTCTCGCAAAGAACTCGATCATGAAGAAAAAAAAGCATTGTTTGAAGCTCAAAAAGATCATCCCAAAAAAGTTTAAATGTGTTATCTCTCCATAATTCAATAAAAAGGGGATTAAAATGAAAAAAATCGCCGAATTGTGGGAACCCTATGGGGATCCTGATGAAAAAACAGTGAAATGTAATGTTTGTGCACACTATTGTTTAATTAAACCCAATAAGCGAGGTTTTTGCCAGACTCGGATAAATCTTGATGGAACTCTATATACACTTGATTACGGCGCACTAATTTCTCCTGGTAGTAATGATCCTATTGAGAAAAAACCGTTGTATCACTTTTGGCCCGGAACTCGTGCATTTTCAATCGCAACTATAGGTTGTAATTTTAGATGTATGCAATGCCAAAACTGGGAAATATCTCAATCTTATCCTTCTGAAGACGGAAAGAAAGCTCTTTTTACTCAAAAAGATCAACGAGATTTTGGTGTAAGATCTTTTTTATTGACGGAAATGACACCCGAAGAAGTAATTTCCCGTGTACAGAAGAGTAACTCGACAAGTATTGCCTATACTTATAATGAACCTACAATTTGGTTCGAATTTGTTAGAGATACCTCTCTTTTGGCGCATCAAGCCGGTATTCAAAATGTCTTGGTATCAAATGGCTATTCATCCCCCGAGGCTAATAGTTATTTTGTTAAATTTATTGATGCCGCAAATATTGATATAAAATCAATCAATGATTCCTTCTATAAGAAAATCGTGGGAGTTCCTTCAGTCAAATCGGTATTAGATACATGTATATACTTTAAAAATCATGGTGTTCATCTTGAAATAACAAATCTTATCATTCCGAATGAGAATGATTCTCTTGCAGACATTCGCAATCTCATATCATGGGTGTTGGAAAACTTGGGTCCAAATGTACCATTGCATTTCTCAGCTTATACACCAAGATATCGAATGAATAATCCATCCACTTCCTCTAAAATATTAGACTTTGCTTGGACAGAAGCAAAAAAGGTAGGATTAAATTATGTTTATCTGGGAAATGTGCTTTCTGATAAAGGGAGTAATACTTATTGTCCAAATTGTGGTGAACTAATCATAGAAAGGCGCGGATATTATACAAAAGCGCCAGGATTATCATCTCAAAATACATGTAAAAAATGTGGGGAAAAAATATCGATTGTGGGTGAATTTGCAAAATCACCTCACCATTCATTTTTCTGAATTCCCTCGACAAATTGCTTATTTCAATAATACGTTCTATAATGTTTTTATTTTTTTTATGCTTGACCTTTTTGATATAGATTCGAAAATCTTATAGGTAGAATTTAGGAATGACACCACACACGTTGCGGAAATGCGCGAAAATTGGTTTACTGGGGATTCTTATGGTGTTTCTTCTCCTTCCCTTAATAATTCAAGGAGGATCTCCCACTCCCACAACCGATAATATGATAAGTTCAGATTCTGGTTTTGAATCAACAACTATTATGGACCAAAGTAGTTCAGATTATACTACTTTGCCATACTTGCGAAATTCAACACCCTATTTAACATGGGTTGACTCGTTGGTCAATAATGCCACCCTTCCCGATAATCCTTCCGAACCCGAATTACCCTTATATTTTGCTCAATCAGATAGATCGGGTGAAACAATTACAGATAATAAACATTACTTTGAAGACGCTGTAATTTTTTTAAATGGGTTAGCAAGCATGCTTGATTATTCCAATGAAGAAATCTTGGCTTATTTCAATCAATTAAAAGATTATAAATTTTGGGATAGTGAAAGCGGAGAGCAGGGCTTTTATTCTTACATAGATTCTCAGTCTTTTGAGAATTCATCTGTAAAGGCATTGAAGGGAAATGCTCAATATATTCTATCCCTCAACAAATTATTAGAAAATACTGCGACTAATTCTGAAGCGACAAATTTAATTCAAGCCCAGTGGACCGTACTCAACGACATATTTTATGATTCTAAGCATTATCTCTACAATCACACTGATTCTGATGGTCAAAAATACATGGAAGATCAATTTTTGGCAGCATTATCTGGGTATTTAATT
Source organism: uncultured archaeon (assembly GCA_964426185.1). Classification (GTDB taxonomy): domain Archaea; phylum Asgardarchaeota; class Lokiarchaeia; order Sigyniarchaeales; family Promethearchaeaceae; genus Harpocratesius. Next base: position 42,726 of record CAYRPF010000006.1, read on the forward strand.
AATAAATATAATTTACCAAATGCTGCTTCTGCAAAAACAAGAGCTGATGATGTAATGAAACTATTGATCGATGAGCATGATTCTGGAAATTACTTCATTTTCAAAAATAATGCCTTCGATTACAAGCGTAACTTTGATTTAAGCGCCTCTTCTTCAGTAATGGATTTAAAAACTAATGCTTATGGGATTTTAGCTTTGCTAGAATGGTTTCTTGCCGATGAATTGGTTGAGAATAGCAATTATTTGAGAGTAGAGAAAGCAGAAGCTATTTTCAACAATTTCTATCATCACCTTTGGAGTAATTCATATTCTCTTTTTATGAATACAATGTGGAAACCGGGAGCCAATATAGTAGTGCTTGATGATACAATCGATGTGGTTGCAAATTCAATTATGTTACTTGCAGTAGAGCGATTATATCAAATTACTGGGAATTTTTCATACTTTGAAATTGCTATGAAAATGTTCAACGGTTTAGAAAAGAACATGCGCGATTCGGCTTATGGAACTTATTATACATCAGTAAATGCTACTTCTGGGCAATATAATGATATAAAATCCTTAAAAACTCATGCAAATATAATCAATGCTTACAATGAACTAAATGATTTTGGTCAACAATCTTCATTAACCTTAGATTTAAATCAAACCGAGTTTATCAAGGGTGAGGCTAATCCATTAAATGTATCTGCTGAATATTTCTTGGATTTTACTTTATCTTCTGGTGATTTCACAAAACAAAAAATCTATGATATATTTAATGCAACCTTTTCATTTGTATTTCGTGCTCCAAATGGAACAATAATTGAATCCCAAGAAATCTCCGGAAATAATTCTGGTAAATGCTTTGTTCTTTTCAATTTCGAAGATAATATGGAATTTGGTGAATATCATGTCTCTCTTCGAGTGAATTATACTGGAATTTCGACTCAGTTTGCGTCTAGTGTCTTCAACTTGCAACCTGGCATTGAAATCGTTAATTTAACTTTACAATCTTCAAAAATTCGATGTGGTGAGAATTTTAATGTTTCATTCCAAATCGATTCAGAAAAAATTACCAATATAACGGCTGATATTCAAATTGAAGGCGATTGGATCAATAACCAAACGATTTTCAATCAATTAATTCAAGCTGAGACTTTAAATAATTATAGTTTCACAGTTATTGTTGATCAAGTTGCTGAATTTGGTAATTCAAATATAATTATCAAAATTCTCAATAATTCTCTGGAGTACGCAGAATCCTCAATTGAATATATGATCTATAGTTCGATTGAAATCATTTCCGTTCAACAGGTTGCCACCGTATTTCGTGCACGAAATTTTACAACTATTGTATCAGTTGAAAATAAAATGGGGTTTGCGGAATCCATAATAATGGAATTATCAGGAGACAATATATCACCGATAAATTTGAGCCTTAATTTAGCCGCTTATCAAATAGAAACTGTTGAACTAACCTCTTTTGTTCAATTAGATACCTCTCTTGGGGATTTATCCTATGATTTCCAAATTTCTCGAAAATCCGATAATTCAGAGATTAAAACATATTCGCTTTCATCGAAAGTTAAAAACCCATTGGAATTTCTCTACATTACTCCCCCAGAGAAAGCATACCAGTGGCGTCAGAATAGCATTATATGTTCAATTCAAAATAACATGGATGACCCCCAAGGAATTCAAGTATATCTTAATGATCAATTAGTTTCCTCACTCTCTTCAGTAGCACCTGGGGAAAATATTCTCAGTATTCCAATTTCTAAAACCTTGCGAAATCCTTATGAACTTGGAATCAAATCGTTTAGAATTGAAATTTATGATAGTAATGGTTTGCTACTTTACCAAGATACCATTACTACTCAAGTTGAGCCTTCATTGGGGAGTATCTTACTCGGATATGTTCTACCATTAGCAATTCCTATTATCGGAATTGTCATTGTAAAGCATATGGCTTTAGAAAATAAAAAAAGATTAATGTAAACTTAACTATATAAAAACGTGAAAAAAATGAATAGACAACAAAAATTATTGACATTATTTGTAAGCTTGGCAATTTGTGGGATAATTTTTCCAACATTAATTGGTGGTCATTCCTTTAATCCAAGTTATTCTCCATTAGCAGCAGCTGACGATGACATTTTCATAACTTCAGACGATGTTACTATTGATCGGACTACTATAAAACGTGTTCTTCAATCGGTAAATATAACCTATAATAATTCTGGACCTCAATTGGATTCATCTGGATTTCAAGCCAACTTAACCTTTGTAGATGATTCTAGTCTTCTTTTATCCATGACAAACACCAGTAGTGCTCCTGATATTTGGTCTCTTGAATTTACACCCGATGCAGTAAATATAACTGGTGTTGTTCAAGTTTTTATCTTACCTACTGATGTAATTGGTGGTTTTACAAATGAAGTTCCTGATGCATCTTTCACAATTGAAAACAACTTACCTCATGTTTCAGTGCAAATGAATAAGAATGAATACTATCGAAATGAAACTATTTCTCTCAATTTTTATCCATCTGATATTGAACAAGCCGTTGAAGAACTAAATTGGACCATTAGTTTATACCGTTCAGGATCTGGTTCTCCGATTGAAGTTTTTGTGGAAAATGCTTCGATATTTGAATATTCATATGTGATTTCAAATGATACTCAGTTAGGAACCTATTATATTAATGCCACTAGCTGGGATGCAGATGAACGTAACATTGATTTATACTATTTTGAAATTTTGAATAATATTCCTGTTATCGATGCTATTCAATTAGAAATCGACGAAAGTTTATATGATGATGTAGAATCAACAGCAATCTCTGTTCTTCGAGGAGAAAATTTCATCTTACGCCTTAATGCAACAGATATAGATGGTAATTTCGAAAATTTCCGATTAACTATTACTGCAAATGATCCTTTATCTGGGGACGCTATTTTCTTTGGAGATTATAATGATATTTTACCGAATCTAACAGGAAATTCTTGGTTATTTGAAAAAGATATTGTATTTCCTATTACCATAAATATTGGAATCACAGAGATGAATGTTGAATTACGTGAATATGCTTCCGATAATGAAACATTATTGGATAAAACCAACCAAATTATAACATTTCAGCTCCAAAACAATGCTCCTGAAGTGAACCATGTATTCATAAATGGAATTTATGCAGAACCTTTATCATTTACTGCTAGTGAGGTTTTAAATTTCACCTTTGATGTTGTAGATTCTGAAGATGAAAGTTTAATTGCTAAAAATCGTGAGAATCATAAAGAGATTTACGCCTATATTACTCTTATTTTCACTCATGATGCTTCAGGAATTCAAAAAGAATATACCATGCCATATCAATATGAAGAAAATGCTCTTTTCCAGTTAAATACTTTCGAATTAGAAGCGGGAACGTGGTCAGTTCAAGTTATTCTTCAAGATACTGATGGATTAACCTCCGAGATTTCTGATCCTATTCTATTTGAAATAGAATCAGCAAAAAGCGTCAATCCGATGATGTGGTTGATGTTCGCTATTGGAATTATTCTGGGTGGTGTGGTTATCTTTGCGGCAACCTATGCTACCTTGAAAATTAGAGTTATGCAGCAATCACGAATCTCCAGTAGTAATGAAGCGGAACTTCCTGAAGTAAGTGAAGAGAATGTTTCTCCAGCTGATAAAAACACAAAAGCCAAATCAAAGCCCGATACTAAAAAGGATAAGAAATTGGTTCGGAAGCTCTAAGATTTTTTTAATTTTTAGGTAAGATTTTTCTTTCTTTTTCAATGTTCTTTCTTCTTCTCCTAAATTCTCATTTCATCATTTTCTAATGATATTGTGTGGTTTGTAATACTACATTGCATCAAAGTGGTGATAAATAGCACAATATTACAGTGAAATGATGAAATGAGAAAAATTACGGGATGCATTCAGAAAAATGCAATTTTGGGTGTTAAATTAAATATCTGAATATATACTTGATGATTTTCTGACCGTTGGAAAAATATTCATCTGTATGTTCTTTAGCTATTTTTGGAATTATTTGTTCCCAAGTATAATCCAACACATCCGAAACACTATGAATTTGCCGTGATAATTGGGAAATTTCATTTACTAATCTTTCTGGGGCAATTTTTGCTCTTTTTGCTAATTCGGTCATTAATAATCACTCTTTAACAAATTGTGTAAATTAATATACCGCCCATTTACCGCATCGATCTCCCCAACGAGCAACCAATTCTTTCTTCTTCTTTCCGTCTTTTTCATCTGTGTTGTGCATATAAACGGATACAACTTCACATCGATTAGGACAACCTTGACATTGAAAAGTTTTAGTTTCAAAATCGAAATGTAATAAACCAAATCCACGAAATTGTGTTTTCCAACTACCAGTCATTTTACGCGTGCGTTCTGCTTCTTCTTTCACTAATAATGCTGCACCATATGCTCCCATCATAATGTTTAATCCATCTTTGGGAACAATAACTTTCTTATGAAGTTCTTCTTCGAATGCTTTAATTAAACCTTCATTAAATGCCACACCACCTTGAAATAATATTGGTTCCTCAATTTCCTTTCCTTTACCAACATTATTAAGGTAATTTCGAACCAAAGCATCGCATAATCCCCGAATGATGCTTTCTTTTGTATATCCCATTTGAGCTTTGTGAATCATGTCTGATTCAGCAAAAACTCCGCATCGTCCTGCAATAGTGACATTTTCTTTAGCACGTAGAGCATAATCACCGAATTTTTCTATAGGAATTCCTAATCTGGTAGCTTGATGATCTAAAAAACTCCCAGTTCCAGCAGCACAAACAGAATTCATAGCAAAATCTGCAACAATTCCATCTCGGAGAATAATAATTTTTGAATCTTGCCCTCCAATCTCTAAAATGGTACGAACTTCAGGATAATAATGACTGGCGGCTACAGCATGGGCAATAATTTCAGTTTTTGCAATATCTCCACCTACTACACTTTTTATCAGATAGCGCGCCGAACCGGTGGTACCCACTCCAATAATGCGAATTTTTTCTAATATCCCACGTTCTTCTAGTTTTTTTTTTAATTGAGTCAACCCTTTTTTGGAAGATTCGATTGGACTACCTTGATTTCGTAACCAGAGGCGTTCTACGATATTTTCTTGTTCATCTAATAAGAGTATTTTGATAGATACCGATCCAATATCGATCCCCATATATACATTTCGGATCTTTTGAAATTTCCCTTGTTTATTGATTTGTATTTTGGATACTTCTGAATCAATTTGGACAGTAGTCGCAAGGTTAGTTTTTTCTAGCTCTGGTTTTTCCATTAATTATCACTATCTTCCTTACTATTTTTTTCTGTGGCTTTCGTATTAAAAATCTCCGATAATAAAATATTGAAGTTATTGGCAATTGGGGTGAGTAATTCATCAAATAATGGATTTTTTTTAGCTTTTGAGAGGTGTTGATCATAAATTTTTCCAATTTCATGAGGTTCTTGGTATTTCCCTTTGAAGCGTGGATTTTCTTGGCGATTGGATTTCATTAAATCGATAAAACTTTCTAAACGTGTGCGCATCCCTTCGTATCCTGTATGTTCATCAATGCTATAGAACTGAATTGGTAAATAAAATGGATCAGGACTTTGCCCTTCTAGAATCCCACGCGCAGTGTTTTCAGGCATGCAAGTAAAAGGATATAAATGAATAAAACCATCAAATCCCAGTTGCTGGGCTTCAATATAATGTCCTACTACCCACATGGCTTCTCCTCCAATATCTAAAGGAATGTAAGGTTTTGAAAAACGTTCTAACTTTTTTCGTTCTAAATTAATGTGCAACTTATGAAGAATCCAGTCATATAAGCTATTTGCTAAATGGACTTCAATCCCTTCTTCTCCAAATTTCCGAACAATATCCATATTTACGAAAGGTTCCATGACTATATGATTTTCTCCCGTTACTACAATCCGTAAAGGTTCAATATCCCTTTTAATTGGAATTTTTCGGAATTCTTCTTGGATAATTTGGCTGAAATTATGAAGTTTATATAAATCCCACTCCTCATCCAGTCGATCCATTAATATTTTCACAGTTTGGGTTGTATTTCCTTTATGAATTTCTCTACATCGTACTAAGCCCTCTAAACGAGTTATATCTGCAATATGGCTCATTTTTGATAGGGCTAAGCGGGTACAGTTGATTATGTCAAAATATTTCATGAGTGGATCTGTTATGTTTGTCAATTGAAGCAGAGTTTTCGTCCATTTGAAATTAAGCAGGTTATCTTGTTGTATAGGAATGATTTCTACATCGTATCCTAAATCTTTTAAGATTTTTTCTTGAATTGGGGCATAAAATCCAAGCCGACACGGACCACAATCGATTGACATCACAAAAGTATGAATATCGTGATTTTTAATCATGTTAATGAATTCACCTAATGTCACCTTGAAAGGAAAGCAGACGAATTCCGGTGAAACTTTGGCTCCCATTTTTATTACGTCACGGGTTACAGGTGGTGGTGGAAACACTGTCACTCCTGGTAATTTCTCAAATAGTGCTCGAAATGCAATTCGACTCCAGCCCATAGAAGGAAAACTTATTAATTTGCCCATTAGAATTTCTCCGTTTTATTTGTTATAAGGTTCGTTTGATTTTGTTTCTAAGAGATGTGAGTATTTTTTTCTGCGGATCATATCTACAAATGATTCTATCCGTGTTACCATTCCAGATTCACCCGAATGTTCATCGAGAATTAAAGTTAAGAATGGAATTTTGCGGGTTTTCATATCTCGCATTACTAATTCTTCTATAAGACTATCTGGACCACATGAAAAAGAAATCAGAAAAATAACTCCATCGATTTCACTTTTTCCCTCTGTTAAGTAATATCTAGCGGTTTTTAGAATTTCATCTTCACTCTGCCAATATTGTTCATAGATTTTATTAATTTTTACTGGTTTTTTGAATTTTTCTGGATGAGTATCTTCAATTGTTAAAATACGGCAATCTAATGTTTTCAATCGTTCAATAAGATGCATATTAATATAAGATTCATAGACATTGTAGGGGTGTCCCAGAAGAAGAATAGAAAGAGGAAATTTTCCTCGAATTTTTTCAGCAATCATTTCATGAAATTTTCTTTTTTTAAGAACATGGCTTGGATTTTCATCGAAACTTGCTAAGATATCCAAGTAATTAGTAGAATTCATCTGGGATTGCAGTTCTTTAAATTTTTTGAGAGCAATTACCCAAGTTTTCCCCGAATCTTCAGCTGAATATCCTAATTCTTTTCCCATATTGATAGCGCCCTCAATTCCGTATTGCTTTTTTGCATTAACTTCAAGTGTTAATATTGGAACTGGTAATTTCATTCCATATTTGATGGTTTCAGGCAATGTCAAGAATTTTGGGCAATAATATTGATTATGATGAATGGAAACATATCGAGGGATGAAAATATAATCTAAATCTGGGTTTTCTTCAAGAAGGGCATGCACATGTCCGAAATATAGCTTCATCGGAACGCAAAGTTCGGAAACTGCTTGTTTTGCTCCAAATTCCACTATTTTGGCTGTAGTTGGTGGAGAAATTACTACTTCACATTGAAATTGGCGGAGTAAATATATCCATAATGGACCATAGCGGTAAAAATAAAGTGCTCTCGGGATCCCTACTTTTAATTTTCGTATGAAATTCTCATTTTCTACCATTTAATTTATACTCCCTGATTGATTCTCCTTTTTTCTATCTTCAACTTCAGCCCATAAGTCTGTCCATAAGCTTTTGATTTTTCGTTTTACTTTTTTGTTAATTTTCTCTAAAAGCCGATAATCTAACTCGTGACTTTCTTTAAAGAGAGAATCGGGCAATAACGGTTTCCCAAAGCGAAGCAAAATTTTCCCTTTAATGGCAGGAATTTTCATCTTTGGACCAAAAACACGATCTGTTCCGAAAATTGCTAAAGGAATTATAGGTACACGACTTTCAAACGCAACACGAATATATTCTGGATAAAAGGGTAATAGATTTCCATTTCCTCGATTGGGTCGCATTTCAGGATATAGGATTATCCATTTATGTTGTTCCAAGTGTTCAATACATTCTTCTATGGCATTTTCTTCTAAATCTGCAGTACGTGAGAAAATAGCTTGATTGATTCGTACAAGATTCATCATCATGGAATCCACCCCTAATCTCATAGGGAGAACATGATATGGAATTTTTTTCATCTTATGCATAATACTAATCCCACAAATGATGGGATCTAAAACTGACTGAAAATTTGCAACAAATAACGCTCCTTTTGAAGTAAATGTTTCTAAATGCTCTATATCAGAAATTTCCAAACCATATTGCGTAGTAAAAAGCCTCCATAAAAGCGGTTCTTCAATACCTCGAAGAAAAAGACCGTCAATTGCTTCTAAATATCCAATTTTTTTTGTCACTTGTCGAAGGCCGTAGATATTATTATTCAGAGGGTCAATAATATATTTTCTAAGGAAATCCATACCGAAATTTTCCGTCATTGTAAACACTTCCCAAACATGCAGTAAAACTAAGAAATACTTAGATTATCCATCTCAGACGGTACCTTTTTCTTGGACTTTTCATTATACATTTCTGGAATTGATGTTTCACTGGTTGTTGCAACATCTTCTTTAACTAAATTACTCTGATTATTCAAGATCTCAACCGGAGCAATATCTTCTTTAGAGCGAATTATTCTAGATTTGTTCATTTTTCCAGAAAGTAGCAAAATGACATCATTCCGCATCGCTTCTTTAATTAATTCAGCATTTTCAATATTTGGCGCCAAGGATGGATCAATATAAACAGGATTTCCAATAACCACTGAGATTTTATATCCTTTATTCCAACGGATGCCTAACACATTTACATGCTTAGGAAACACTTTAAAGGCACCAAAAATTGCACAAGGCACATAAGGAACTCCTGTTTCGAGACACAAACGGGCTGCCCCTTTTCGAAATGGGCCTAATTTGCCATCTGGTGATCGAGTTCCTTCCGGAAACATCCCCACACACCCCCCTCCTTCCAAGACAGAACGAACCTTAGTTAAGGCAGCTTCATCTTTCTGTTCTCTTTTTAAAGGTATTGTGCCAAAGGGCTTAATTATTGAGCGAAAAATGGGAATTTCGAAATTTTCTGCTTTAGAAAGCCATTGTACTTTTCTGTGAACAGCTGATCCTACTAAGAAAGGATCAAATTCTGATTGATGATTTGCAATTACCAGAGCACCACCGTGTTCGGGAAAATTTTCTTTACCCTTTATCTCATAACCCCAGAAAGTGCGGAAAAATTGAATGAAATTGGCTCTTCCAACATTCCAATAGATAAATTCATCATAAATCTCTAGTATTCCCAATTCATTCAAGAATTTTCTTCCCCAGTCACAAATAGGGTCAAATGGATTATACTTTAAAAGAAGCTTGAGAATTCCGGAGGTGACGGAAGATAATGTAGGTTTTGAAGAAATTTGTGCTTTTTTTTGCATAGTTAGTTTATTATCGGGCTTATTGCCCGATCTATCTATTGAATCTTCGTTTTCTGGCACCGTAACAACCTCCATAAATGGGAAATTTACTCAAATCACTATCTAGTTGAATGTGATTTAACGTGATGAATCCTCTGTGCTTTATAAATTTATCAAAAAATTACACTTGAATGAATTCGGATTTGGTCAATACTTCAACTTTTCCATTTACAATTGCGATATCATTTTCCAATCGGTGCCCTCCCATTCCTTTTTGATATGCTCCAGGCTCAATCGTGAAAACCATTCCATTTTCTAAAGTTATCTCTTTCCAAAATTTAAGTGAATATTCATTCTGTGGTTTTCGGCTTAGAAATGGGGCATCATGTACTGTTAATCCAAGACCATGCCCAAGTGCATATGGCATTTCATAACCACCATCTTTAAGAATATCCTCTGCAGTTTTATGCACTTTCCAAAGGGGTACTCCGATTTCAAGCATATCTACAGCCGCTTGATACGCTTTAAAGGTTAATTCATGCATTTTTTGTTGAGTTTCATTTAATCCACCAAAACTAAAAGGAACTGTAACATCAGAGTTATATCCTTTGTATTTTACCCCAAAATCAATTAATCCTAAACCTGGAAGCGCTAATTTTTCGTTTGATGCCCAAGGATGGCAGTGAAGCATATGAGCACGGTTACTATTTCCAACCAAAGTGGGAAAAGCCAAATCTTCAGCACCTTTTTGTGCCATCTGCTTTTGAACATAAAAATCGAGATCTTTTTCCGTTTCTTCTGTGGCATTACTTAAGAAATGGCGGATATCTTGCACCGTTTCGGTAGCAATCCTAGCTGCTTTACGAAGTAGTTCAATTTCACGCATTGATTTAGTTGCTCGCATACCTTCAATAAATCGTGTTATTTTAGGTATTTCGCGATAAAACTTAATATTGGAAATGGTTTCTTCCATTCTTACAACAGTTGCGTACGGAAAATTGTTTGTTACCGCCAGCTTTATTGTAGATTTCTTTATATGCGTCGTGAGATATTCTTTTATCGCTTCATTCCAGTTGTACTTGTAATTTACGGGATTAATAATTTCATCTACCTGAGCTTCTTTTAGAGCTAAAGGTACATCCCAAGGAATTAATGCACTTTCCCCTGATTCCAAAATGATCGCCATTCCATCCATAGGATGGCCCGTTAGGTATTGAAGATTTATGTTTTTCGAATCTTCATTATCAGTAATGAGTAATGCATCAATTTTTTCTTCTTGCAGAAATTTTAATAATTTTTCAAATTTTTCATCTGTTATGCTACGCATCAGGATCATTTTATTTCTAAATCCGATTCTTTAAAAATTATTCTTGGTTTAAAATCAGAAGTTCATTTTTTTCTATAATTAATTGCTTCAAATCGAAAATTTTTTTTTAAATGTCGGATTTTTCACCATATCAGAATTAAGTATTGTGATATATAATGACCAGACATCATGGCTATCGTTCGAAAACTCGACGTATTTTTCGTAAAAACATCCGAAATCGTGGATTACCCGGCTTATCTCGCTTTATGATTGAATATACTCCTGGAATGAAAGTTGATATCTTAGGAGATCCTTCTTTTCAAAAACGTGGGTTACCACACCGTCGTTTTGTAGGAAAAACAGGTGTTGTAATCGCACAGCGCGGTCGTTGTTATGAAATTCAAGTAAAAGATCAAAACAAATTGAAAACTTTATTTATTGGTCGTGAACATATCCGAATTAACAAAGATTGGCAATTAAAACAACAAGAATCGACTGAAGCGTAAAGTCAAATTTCTAGTTTTAATTAAAATCCTTTTTTTGCTCTTCCACAAGCTTTTATAATACAGGTGACTAATTTGGTAAAAAAAATTCTAAATGAACAAAAAATATCTATCCCAGAAGTGAAAGAGATTTTGGACAAAGTAAGTGAACGGATGCAGAAGTTAAATACTCCCATAGATCCGTTTACTGAAGCCACATACGAATATTGCCAAAATTTCAGTAAGATGCCGGCAGATGTTGCCCGTAATATCATCAATATGCTCAAGGAAGAGTATGGTATGGATGATTCACATGCTATCCAAATTGTGAATATTGATCCGAGATTTCCACAAGAAGTTCGAGTAATTTTAGAAAAGGATCCAGTTTTACGGGCTCTTTCTGATGAAGATATCATTGTCATGATTCAGAAAGTCAAAGATTACCAGTAGTATGCGAGTGAAAAGGCGTTTTTGCTTTTCTCTTTTTATATTATTTTTTCGACACAATTTCATTTCTCTTGAATAATCGAATTTTCATTAATTTTATTAATGCGTTTTGAATTATAGAAGATATAATCAAAATTAGTAGAAGTGAACAATATGAACCTCAGTTATGACTCTGGACCTCCCTTTCTTAGGCAGTTTTTTTCGCGTCTATGGAAAAGGTAAACCGAAGCCAATTCTCTTTCAATATTTGACCTCTTTTTTCAACTGAGGTAAAAAACTTGATGAAGAAATATTTTTTTTTATAAAGATTTCAGCTAATTAGACTCTCCCGAATGGTGAAAACAGAAATGGATGATCCCGAACGAAGTTATCCCCCTAGACGAGGAAAAAAACCCTACCCTCGGCGTTCTTCATATAAACCAAAGTTTCGTGGTCCAAGGCGAGCCCCTCATCGTAGATCTTCTAGACCAACAGTATACATACGAAAGGGGACTCTTGTTTATCTTCTTGATATCTTACAGCATGGAGGAGTAGATACTGCAGGGCATTCTTGGCATCCAATTGGCCAGGTAATTGAAATTCCTACTTTTCGTCTGTTAGAAGTAAATTTAAACAAAAAATTAATTCCGGAGTTAAAAGTCCCCCAAAAGATTATATATGAAGGAACAGAAGAAAGTCCTTTAGGTCGTGCCAATAAAATACTCCAATATGACGATTTGACACCAACTTCTGTGACTACTTTAGTTTCGGTAGTTGAGACTTATGTTCAGGAAAATGAGGAAAAATTTGTTCATTTTGTCAATACAGCTGGACCTATTACCTTGAAACGGCATTCATTAGAGGTATTACCTGGAGTTGGTAAAAAATTAATGTGGGAGATTATAAATTATCGCGAAAAGCATCCATTTAGAAGTTTTAAAGAAATTCATGAAAATGTTCCTGGATTTAAACCGGTAGATATCTTCACAAAACGAATAATTGAAGAAATAAGTGATCCTGATCAAAAACATTTCCTTTTTACACGCTATAATCGTCGAAGATCAGAAAATCAAAAAGAAGATCACCGTCGCTATCAACCTCGTGATGATTTTCGTCCTCGAAGTTAATATTTTTTAAATCCTTTTTAGGCGAGTTCCATGCCATATTTTACTGCTCAAGAGCTGCAATTGATGCAAAAAACCTTGGGAATACGATTAGATAAATCTCGTGGGCAGTGTTATTTAATAGATAAAAATATTCTAAATTTAATTATTGAATATGCAAAATTAGATCCCCAACAAGATCGTATCATAGAAATTGGGGCAGGTTTGGGGATTCTTTCGGATTATTTGATTCAAAACAGCGCCCAAGTCTTTCTAGTGGAAAATGATCGAAAGATCGCAAATTTTTTGTATTCCAATTATCATAATCATTTTTCTTGTGAGTTTATTGATCTGTCTTCTTTTCAATCTCGATTGCTAACTCAAGGGTTAATTTCAAGAAATAAGTCTAAGGTGATTATTCTTTTTGGGGATGCGTTAAAAATACCCTTTCCTTCTGCAAATCGGGTAGTTGCAAATATACCCTATCAAATTTCTGCTCCTATACTCTTCAAAATGATTGAAAATTGGCATTATTCTCAAGTAAATCTCATGGTGCAAGCAGAATTTGCTGACAGATTGATTGCGAGTGTAAATAGTTCCTCTTATTCTCGCTTAAGTGCAAGTGTTGGTCTTTTTTTAGATGTTCATATCGATCATATAGTTCAACCTACGTCATTTTTTCCTCGTCCTCGTATTCTTTCTAAATTAATTACTCTTCATCCAAAACCTCCACAATTTGTGGCTGGTTTTAACAGTTGGGAGAATAAAAAGATCTATCTTTCTTTTCTACAAGGTATTTTTCCTTATAAGAATAAAACTTTAAGAAATGCAATACGGATTTGGATGAAGCACCACTCTGAAATAAAATCCGAATTTCCATATTTTCATAAAATTTGTTCCAATCCAGAAAAATTTCCCGGAATACTTGAAAAAGTGCGTAATATTTCTCCAAAAACTCTTTTTTCATGGTGCATTTATGGAAAAACAGGTGAGTTAGAATTTGAAGATTCTTCCAATTGATCCTCCGTTAGATGCAAGAAATGCCATAGAATATTTCAATTTGCAATTGGTTATTCCAAATCAAGTTTATTCTCCCTCAGATGATACTGATTTATCCATTTTTTTTTTGAAGAAATGGATTCAAACGATAGAACAATCACCCTTTACATCTAAGAAAGATAAAACCGTTCGAATATTTGAGATGGGAATCGGGAGTGGTGTATTATCTCTCTATTTAACTTCACGTTTAATCCAAAAAGGGTATATTCCTGAAGTGATTGGAGTAGATATCAATCCTATTGCGGTTGAAACAGCCAATTTTAATGCAGAATTAAACCATCTCAGTGAAAAGATGACCTTTCTTCAAGGGGAATTCTTCAACCCACTTTTATCTGATTCAGAGCGAAATTTTACCCCATTTGATTTTATTATCTCAAATCCTCCCTATTTAGCAGGAGAGCCACAAGTAATAAATGAAGAGAATAAGCAGCCAATTGATTATGCATGGGAAGGCGGATTAAACGGATACGAAGTAACTTTAGATTTTTTAGACCAAGTCGATCCATTTCTGGCTTCTCCTGGTGACTTTATGCTGATATCTTCCAGTAATGTAGATCAAAACCCCATCATAACTCGACTTGAGGAATTGGATATCAAAATTATTGAGATCTTGCGAACACATAAATTCTTTGAAGATATTTTACTCTATCATGGTCGCAAGGAAAACTAACAAAAAATTGGTCAAATTTAACCCATTTCCGCTTCTGAAACAAGTTTAATGATTTTTTCGGTTTCTTTAGCGAGTTTCTTAGGTAAAGGACTGGTATCTACATCTAAAAATCCGCTTACAATTAAATTTATACTTTCACTTTCAGAAAGTCCGCGACTCATTAAATATTCAATATGATCATCTGCAATTTTTCCCACTGAGGCTTCATGTGTTAGGGTGACTTGTGGATTTCTTGCTTGGATTTCAGGAATAGAGTCTACTCGTGAATGATCCGAGAGAATAAGGGCAGAACAATCGATGTGACCTGTAACATCTTTACCATCTCCAATAATAGTTCCCCTCGCTTTCACATGAGCGCTATCGATTGCTAAAACACGAGAAATTAATTCTGCTTTAGAGCCTTCTCCGATTAAGTGCGCGGTGGCACCTGTATCAAAATAACTGTTTCCCTTACCATAGATTAGTGTTTGACCGTAGTAAGAAGAATTTTTTCCAACAAGATTGATTACTGGATTAGTTTGCAAATTTCGTACTGCGGACATGACGATATAGAAATTGGAAAACTCAGCATTGTCTTCTAATATTATTCCCGTACGGGGGCGAACATTGGTATCGTCTGCCCAATTATGCACCATTGTAAATGATACTCGCGCATTTTTCTTCACATAAAATTCAGAAACGCCTAAATGTAAGGCTTTACGGGCGATTCTATGGGTTGAACAGCCAGTAATGATATCTAATTCTGAACCCTCCTCTGCAATAATAATGTTATGCACGACTTGTTTCATGCCTGGGAGGTTAACAAATAAACATGATTGCAATGGAAATACCGTTTTTCGGTCTTTTTTGGCGTAAATAAAATATCCTTGAGAAATCTCTTGAATCGCAGCTTCGGCAGTATATTGATCTTTATCGTATGGAACTGCTTTCCATAAATAGTCTTGCAAATTAAGTTTTCCATCTGTTCCATCATATTTTTTTAAAGCTTCTTTAATGGGGAGCAATTCTATTCCAGGAGTATTGCTAACACAGAGATCATACTTATTACCAGTTTGCAAATAGAGACCACTTTTTTTCTCATTAACGTCTATCCCAACTTTATCCATTGATTCCTTTAGATCTTCGGGAATTTCTTCTTCTGAATGCAAAGTTCCTTCAGGTTTTCCTTCATCTCCTAAAGTATAATCATTCAAGTTAATTCCATCGTTATTTTGTTGTTTGGCTCGTTCTAAAACCTTGTGCGCTTTATCCTTGATTTGGTCTGGTGAATCTTTTGTTTTCATGTTCATAGTGTAAAATCAACCTCTTTCAATAATGAAGAATTTTCCACGCAGCTAACACATTCACGACAAGCCTCAAACCCATTTTTCATAATAGAATTAATAATCAAAGCGGGATCTCCTGAACATGTTATTGTTCCATCCATCATTATATGGGCACGTGTGATATGGCCGAGAAATTTTAAAATATAACCTAAATGTGTAATGATTAAACCAGATTTACCTTGTTTCGATGGAATTTTATCACGATCGAGCAATTCTCTCATAATTTTTGCAATTAATTCAACGTTTTCCACATCTACACCTGAATCTGGTTCATCAAACAAGAGTAAATCTGGCTTTAAAACCATCATTTGGAGGATTTCTGAGCGTTTAACTTCACCTCCGCTAAATCCCAGATTTACATCTCGATTTATGTATTCTGGGGAAAATTTAAGCCTAGTTGCGAGTTGCTGTATGTCGGAAGATAATTCATCGGTGCATTCTGTGTTATTTCCTCTTTTTTCGCTGCAAACCGTTAGTAATTTAGAAAGTTTAAGCCCATTAATCGCGGGAGGGTGTTGAAAAAGAACACCGATCCCCATTTGGATTCGTTCATTTGTAGGTAAATTGGTTATATCTTTATCTTTAAAGAAGATGTGACCGTTAACCACCTTATAATTTTTAAATCCTAAAATAGTTTTTATCAAAGTTGTTTTTCCAGCTCCATTTGGTCCGAGTAAAACATGAACTTCTCCTTTTTCGATATTTAAATTAAAATCTTTTAAAATTAGTTTGCCTCTTACTTCAACGGCTAACTTTTCTATTCGCAACCACGACATTTAAATTCATTTTAAATAAGTTCGCGTTCAGTATAAAAATTATGATTATGGAAATTTGACCAAGTAAAATTATATCCTTATTCTAATAAATTATGTCGGCGATTATCCTATTAAAGGTATATTCCTTTCTTAACAATGAACTTCAAATAAGAATTCGAGTTACATTAATACATTGGAAAAAAACTCCATTTTCCCAGAATGCCGACTTTATTCGGCGCAAATAAAAGGAGGGAGATTATATGGTTCAATCAATACCACCCAAAAATAACGACATTTTATTTTCATTGCAGAAAATATTCCCCCGACATGTAAAAAATGCAAGGGGATCACTGAAACCCTTTAATCCCGATAAAATGGTTGAAAGCTTAAATAAAGAAACAGGATTAGATTGGAATGAATGCATCGAAGTGGTCAAAGATTCACTCAAAAGAATTACAATTTTAGGACTGGTTACCATCCAAACTTCCATGATTCGTGAAATTATGTGTTTAGACTTGTTAGCTCGAGGCCATGAACGAGAGCGTAATATTTATGCCAAACTGATTAATCGGAGTGTCATCAAATTTCAGTTAGATCCTAAATTTATGGAAAAATACAAAGGAAAACAACCAGAGTGGGGTCCTTTAGGCTATATTACCTACAAACGGACTTATGCACGTTATATTGTAGCTGAAAACCGCACCGAGGAATTCTATGAAACTGTTCAGCGTGTAGTCGAAGGTGTTTATAGCATTCAGAAAGAACATTGTTACAATTTAGGTCTACCTTGGGATCCAGAAAAAGCTCAGAAATCTGCTCAGCGCATGTTTGAAAAGATATGGAATTTTCGATTTTTACCTCCAGGTCGAGGTTTATGGATGATGGGTACCGAATTCATTGATAAACATGGTTCCATGGCTTTAAATAACTGCGGTTTTGTATCCACGGAAGATATTGTTATTAAAAAGACCAAAGCTTTCGAATGGTTGATGGATGCACTGATGCTGGGTGTGGGGGTAGGATTTGACACTAAGGGTGCTGGAAAACTCGTGATCCAAAATCCTAAGAATGAGACATTTTTATTTGAGGTCCCAGATAGTCGAGAAGGTTGGGTTCAAGCCCTTAGACATTTATTAACCGCTTATTTTGAGGGTGAAGCAATGCCAATTTTCGACTTTTCCAAAGTCCGTCCAGCTGGTACTCCTATCCGTGGATTCGGAGGTGTAGCTTCTGGACCTGAACCATTGAAGGAAATGCTGGATAGTCAAAAAGAATTATTAGATAAACGTATTGGAAAAACTCTTTCATCTGTAGATATAGTAGATATGATGAATTTAATCGGAAAATGTGTGGTGGCTGGAAATGTGCGCAGATCTGCAGAAATTGCCTTAGGAGAAATTGATGATGAAGAGTATATCAGTTGCAAACAGGATCAAAAAGCTTTATATCATCACCGATGGGCTTCTAACAACAGTATCATCGGCCGTAAGGGAATGAATTACGATAAAATTATTGATTCTATAGCAAAAAATGGAGAACCTGGAATTATTTGGTTGGAAAACTCACAAGCATTCAGTAGAATGGGAAGAGCTCCTGATTATAAAGATAAAAAAGCTGTTGGTGTGAACCCATGTGGAGAACAGACTTTGGAATCATTTGAACTTTGCTGCTTAGTTGAAACATTTCCTTCTTTGCATGAATCCTATGAAGAATTTGAAGAAACATTAAAATATGCCTATCTTTATGCAAAATCCGTAACCTTAGTTAATGTACACTGGAATGAGACTAATGCGGTAATGGGAAAAAACAGAAGGATTGGAACCAGTCAAACTGGAATTATTGACGCATTCGCTCGTCATGGCCGTCGTACTATCTTGGAGTGGTCGGATAAGGGTTATCAATTTTTACGTAAATTGGATGAGCAATATTCAGATTTCTTCTGCGTGCCTCAATCGATCAAAATTACAACGGTAAAACCAAGTGGCACTGTTAGTTTACTGCCCGGTGTGGCACCTGGGATTCATTACCCTCATTCTGAGTACTATATCCGCCGTATTCGGATTTCTAAAGAGTCTACTTTGATAGACCTTTTAAGAGAAGCGAATTATCACATAGAACCCGATGCATATTCAGATAATAGTTTTGTTGTTGAATTTCCAATTCATGAGAAGAATTTTCTTCGAGCAAAAAAGGATGTTTCAATTTGGGAGCAATTGGCTAATGCCATAGATTATCAACATTATTGGAGCGATAATCAAGTTTCTATTACCGTTACATTCAAAAAAGAAGAAGTCAAAGATCTCAAATATGCCTTACAATTCGTGGAAGATAAAGTAAAAGGATTAAGCTTGCTTCCACTCACTGATTCGGGTTATAAACAAATGCCATATGAGGAGATTACTAAAGAAGAATTTGAAAAGCGAGTTGCAAAAATAAAACCCATTAAAACATGGATTACTCATGAAAAGTCCGTTGGAACAATTTATTGCGATGGCGACAGCTGCCATCAAGTAGACGAAGCAGCAGTTCTCCGAGAAATGGAGAACCTTTTAAATGAACGAATTCCTGCGGTAGAAAATATTTCTTCCGAATCTTTTGGATTTAATGTAAAAAATGGAGTAATTCTTGAAGTTGGGCTCTACAATAAACACCTTAAAGCATTACCAAGTAATTTTTCTCATTTGGTTAATTTAAGGAGGTTAAATTTGAAAAATTGCGGATTAACTCGACTTCCGGATGGAATTGTCGAATTCCGTGATTTAGATTTTCTTGATCTTACTGGTAATTCGTTTGCTTCATTAACACAAGAACAGCAACAATGGTTGGATAATTTACAAAGAAATGGTTGTAAAATACTCATGTAATAGATTTAAATCTATTGTTTTCATATTTTTTATTTATTAACACCATCATTTTTAAATGAGAGAAGGATGGAATCTGGGATTTTCTGAATTTAACATTTTTCTTTATCTTTGCTTTTTAATATGTAAGTTCACTGTTATTAATTAGAAGAAGCCGAGTGATTAATCCAGTATCCATAATCAACACTGATATCCCAGGAAAGTGATACCAATTGATTAATAAAAACCGGACTAAAACTGGGAATTTGTTACCCCAATTACTCTCGTTTACTTCCTTAATTATTCATCACATATCTCACAAACAACCAAAATTAAAAGAAATCCCCAAATTTCAACCCCAAACCTAAAACCCCACAAAATGCGTGTCAACGCGCCCCCCTCCCCTTTTAGGAGGGGGGTTAACTACTTTTCTGAGATTATTTTCATTTATCTTATTCCATCCTTTGTGTGCTCATTAAAATAAAAATATAGTAAAATATTATTACAAATTTAATGACAACTTTAAGTTAACTTTAAATATGAATGATGCTTTATATAGATTAGAGAAATAATTTGCCAATTATAGATAAAAAATTGAAACAGGTGAAATATAATGGAACTAAACAGATTTACAATCAAATTACAAGAAGCTTTAATGAAAGCAAAATCATTAGCCGAATCAAATCATAATCAACAGATAGAAATAGAGCATATATTTAAAGCATTATTAATGGATCCAAACGAAATTGGATCAGTAATTTTACAAAAACTTGGAATCAATCCTCAACAGATAAGAAAAAGTATTGATGATGAAATATCACGCATTCCCCAAGTTACAGGAACTACAAGCGAGGTTTATCTATCACGTGATTTGAGCAATTTAATCAATGATGCAATGTCGGAAATGGATAATCTCGGTGATCAATATCTAAGCGGTGAACACATCTTTTTAGCGTTGGTTAAAGATAAAGATTATCACTTGTCAGGATTATTTAAACAAAATGGTTTAACTTATGAAAGAATATTACAAGCACTTTCTGAAATTCGAGGGAATACTAGTATTGATTCTCAAAACCCAGAAGGAACTTACAATGTTTTAGCAAAATACACTAAAAATCTCAATGATCTGGCTAGACAAGGAAAATTAGATCCTGTAATAGGACGTGATGAAGAAATTCGGCGTGTAATCACCATTCTCTCACGACGAACGAAGAACAATCCCGTACTTATAGGAGATGCAGGAACCGGAAAAACTGCAATTGTGGAAGGTATCGCACAACGTATTCATAATGGTGATGTTCCGAATTCTTTGAAAGATAAGGTTGTTATTGCACTAGACTTAGGACAGTTAGTAGCTGGCGCAAAATATCGCGGTGAATTCGAAGAACGACTAAAGGCTGTACTAAAAGAAATCACAAAAAACAATGGAAAATATATCCTTTTCATTGATGAATTACATACTCTCGTGGGGGCTGGCGCTGCCGAAGGAGCGATGGATGCTTCTAATATGCTAAAACCGGCCTTGGCACGAGGAGAATTAAGATGTATTGGTGCTACCACTGTAAAGGAATATCGTAAGTATATTGAAAAGGATACTGCTTTAACTCGACGATTTCAACCAGTTTTCGTAAGCGAACCCTCTGTCGAGCAAACCATTACAATCTTACGTGGGTTAAAGGAGAAATATGAAGTTCATCACGGAATTCACATTAAAGATGAAGCACTTATTGCCGCTGCCACTTTGTCTCACCGGTACATTACAGATCGCTTCTTACCCGATAAGGCTATTGACTTAATCGATGAAGCAGCTTCTCGTCTTCGAATTGAATTGGATTCCATGCCGTTAGAGATGGATAATATTCATCGACAGATCATCCAATTAGAGATTGAAAAAGAAGCATTAAAAAAGGAAACTGATGAAGCAGGCCAAAAACAAAGACAAGCTTGTGAAGATAAAATTAAAGAACTTAAACAACACTATGAGATGCTGAAGAAGCAATGGGAAGAAGAGAAAAAAATTATAGATGCGATTTCTACTATCAATAAACGGATAGAAGAATCTAAGATAGAAGAAGAACGAGCCACTCGGGAAGGTGATTTAGAAAAAGCTGCCAAATTTCGATATGGTGTCCGGTTAGAACTGCAAAAAGAAAAGGAAAGGTTAACTCAAAAATTAAATGAACTCTCCAAAGAAAAGCGCATGCTCCGTCAAGAAGTTACTGCAGAGGACATTGCTCAGATAATCTCCCAGTGGACAAATATTCCCATATCTCGATTATTGGAAGGTGAAAGAACCAAACTGCTTCAAATGGAAGATCGCCTAAGAAAAAGGGTTGTGGGACAAGATAACGCAATTTCAGCTTTAGCAAGCGCCATTCGACGAGCTCGCTCTGGAATTCAAGATCCCAATCGTCCAATTGGTTCATTCATCTTTTTAGGACCAACCGGTGTGGGAAAAACAGAAACCGCGAAGGCTTTAGCAGAGTTTCTGTTCGATAGCGAAGATGCATTAATTCGGATCGATATGTCAGAATACATGGAGAAACACAGTGTGTCGCGCTTAATTGGGGCACCTCCAGGTTATGTAGGATATGATGAAGGTGGGCAGCTTACTGAGGCAGTACGTAGACGACCATATTCCGTAATTCTATTCGATGAAATCGAGAAGGCTCATTTAGAAGTTTTCAATGTTTTGCTCCAAGTTTTGGATGATGGAAGGTTAACCGATGGAAAAGGCCGAACAGTGGACTTCAAGAATACGGTATTAATCATGACTAGCAATATCGGTAGCACTTTAATTGCCGAAAAGAGCAAATCTGGAACAAAGTTAACTCAAGAAGAGATTCATGATTTGTTAAAGCAGTATTTCAGACCAGAATTTCTCAACCGAGTAGACGATATAGTTACATTTAATTCCTTGACACCAGAGCATATAAAGGTGATTGTTGAAATTCAAATAAGCGAATTGAATAAAATATTGAGCAACCGTTCTATCACAGTCAAATTGACTCCGAAAGCTGAAGAGAAACTTGCAGAGATTGGATTTGATCCTGAATATGGAGCAAGACCATTAAAACGTACCATTCAACGATATATTCAAGATCCTTTGGCTGTGGCTATTTTAGAAGGACGGGTGCAAGAAGGACAAGAAATTTTGGTTGAAGTTGACAAGCACGGCGAATTTCAAATAGCCAGTTAAAAAATTGAAAGTTTACAGAACAAATCCTTCTTCTCTTCTTTCTGGGAAAGCACTTTTTTTCTCATTTTTTTAATTTGTTATCAGAATGGTTGTTGAACTCCCATCATCTTTTGAACCTGATAACTTTCCTTATTTTCATAGTGATTCTTGCAGCTTTTAGCCAAATCGATCAAATTTTGCAAGTTCCAACAATGACGCCGGCTGAATATCTAGCATTTCATCCTTGGTTAGCCATCAAGGTGGATGAATTAGAATCTATTCGCCTAATTGGGATCTTGAGATAGGATCTCTCGTGATAGGGGTAAAAATTCTTGTTTTCGTGCATTGTGATCTTTAATGTGCCCTAGAATAATTTCTACGGCTTCTTTTTTGCACTTACCACAAAGCATCCCACCTCGGCATCGTTGATATCTATCTTGGAGCTTTGCATCATCTTTTTGGAAATGTATCTCCAATAATTTATACACCATACACTTTTCGGGAATACCACCCAGTTTTTCTTGCTCTTCCTTATTTTTACGACCTCCCGTGTAAGCACCCATAATTTTCTTTCGAATTGATTTAGGGTCATCTCCTAAATTAAAATAACTATTTGGGCGGGATTTACTCATTTTTTTATTTATATCGTCCAATCCAGGAAGTAATTTATGATAAGTGGCTGAGGGTTTGAAAAAAGGTCTTTTCTCTTCTTTTCTCGTTTCAGGATTGATTTCTAAACGACTAAAATACTTGGTTAAATCTCGGACTAACCGTAAATGGGGATCTTGATCAATACCCACTGGAACTACAGTAGGTTGAATGGCATCACGCAATTGAGGCATGAAAATATCCCCCACCTGCACTAACGCGGCCATGTAAAGTGCAAAATCTCGTTCTCCATAAATTGCGCGCATCATATTATTAGTCACGTATCGACCTGCCCTAAACGGCATTTCCTTAACTCGAGGTTCTCGAGATTGAAGCCAAATATATGCCCGCTTTGGATCTAATCCCAATGTAAGAACGTCTGCTAAATTATCCACTGCGTATTCAAAGCTTTTCTTATACGGCATACCATTATCTACGAAAGATTCAATATCTGCAATAGCATAATAAACAAATCCCCCCATTTTCTGAAATTCTACAATTTCTGAAGCGGTGGTTAAGGTCCCCAAATGAAAATGGCCACTTGGTTTTATTCCACTCATGACAGCCCAAGGTTTCTGATGTTGTATTGCTTGAACAATTTGATTAAAATCTCTATGACCGTAAATGATTTTTCTTCTTAGAAAACGGTTTTTTTCAAACATTGAATAAGGTATTTCAAGATCTTGAATTAACTGAATTCCAAATTCTTCGGTTAATCGAACGTAATCTTCCTCAGATAACAAACCTTGTCCCCACGGATCTACTTGTGGAACTTCTTCACTGGGATTTTTACTCATCAAGAAAAGCAACTTGTTATTCCATTTGAGCTTTTTGAATAATCCACCTACTCGCACTGCTAGCAACAAATAAAAGTACATGAATTATTTTACGCATGAATACGTAGTAAGAAAATAAACATGCAAATCTGCAAAGAATATTCGTTCAATACCGATACTTTGAACTGCTGTTCAATTGCTGTATGACAAAAATTTTATAATATCACGAATTTTGCTTCGTAATCTATCAAAGAAGATCTTCAATTGTTGAAGATACATCGTTTAAGGTTAATCATCATGGCTGGACGTTTTCTCAAACTCTTCTCACCTTTCATTCGTATAACACCTGAAATTAAACAGCCCGATAGGGAAATTTCATTCAAGGATAAATTGATTTACACCTTCATTGTGCTGCTCATCTATACCATTATGTCAAATGTTCCAATATTTGGCGTGCTAGAAAGTGTAAGCGCTGATTATTACTATTGGCTACGAGTTATTTTAGCCAGTAACCGTGGAACTCTCACCGAACTAGGTATTGGTCCAATAGTAACTGCTGGATTGATTTTACAATTATTACAAGGTAGTAAATTAATTGAAGTGAATATGTCAAATCCTGAAGATCGAGCGCTCTTTACAGGAGCACAAAAAGTGATTACGGTGGTCCTTACCATCTTACAGATTATTGCCTACATTTTCGGAGATGCATTCGGGGATTCTTCAGAGCTTGGCGCTGCTAACATTATTTTGATCTTTCTACAATTGCTCTTTGCAGGAATTTTAATCATGATGATGGATGAAGTCTTGCAAAAAGGTTATGGATTAGGCTCTGGGGTTTCTTTATTCATTGCCAGCGGTGTGGCGGGTCAAATTTTCTGGAATTCGTTTAGCTTTTTCAGTGATCGTTCACAAGATGGATTACCGACTGGAATTATTATTGCCTTCTTTTCAGTTTTATTTAAATCAAATACTGACGTGCAATTAAAAGATCTTTGGATTCGTACCCAAGGCGATCCGGGATTGCTGGGATTGATCACCACGTTGATCATTTTCTTCGTGGTAATTTATGTTGAAACAATGAGAGTTGAGATCCCGCTGACATATGCGGGATATAAGGGTTATCGTGGCAAGTATCCCATGAAATTGCTTTATGTATCAAATATCCCTGTAATTCTGGCCCAAGCACTCTATGCAAACTTGCTGTTCTTTGGACAGCTACTTTGGAAGTGGAGTGATCGGACTGGAAAACTTTCTTGGTGGGTCAATTGGTTCGGAGTATTTGAACAGCCGGAAGGGGCACAGTATTATCAACCTGTAAAAGGATTGCTTAAGTATATCACAGCCCCTCAAGGATTGGGGCAATTAATTAATGCTTTCCAAGAAGGAAACGGAGGAAGTATGATCCTTCAATCCCTCATTTACATGGTCATATTCATCACCATATGTATTGTTTTCGGCCAGATTTGGGTAGAAGTGTCGGGATTAGCCCCTCGGGATATTGCTGGGCAGATTTTAGGTTCACGTATGCAAGTTCCAGGATTCCGTCGAAATGAAAAAGTTATTGAGAAAATTTTGAAGCGATACATTGGACCGCTCACAATATTATGTGGATTTATAGTAGGTATGCTTAGTTTTCTTGCAGATTTTCTAGGAGCATTAAGTTCTGGAACGGGGCTACTTCTTACCGTTGGTATCATTCAAAATTACGCTGAGACTATTTCACAAGAAGCTGCTAAAGAACAATTCCCTGGAATGGGAGCTCTCTTAGGTTAAATACCCTTCTTTAATTTCATTCTCTTTTTTAATACTATTATTATCATTCGCTTATTATAGTAAAATTTTTTTGAAAAATTTTTTTACACGGCAAATCTTGATAAAATTAATGTTGTTTTATCTATTCGCATGGGCAGACTTTATTAAACTGGTTTCTCGTCCACCTCATTCATTATGGTTTATTTTTCTCATATGTTTACTAGTTTCTTTTATATCCACTTTCCTAAATAAAAAACTGGTTGACCACGATAAGGCGCGCCGTATTCAAGAAGTGGTGTCCGAACATAATGCCAAAAAAAAGGAACTTCTTGAACTATCAAAAACAAATCCTAAGCGATATGCCAAGGAATACGGAAAATGGCAAAGGAGGGATGCTAGCGTTCAAAAAATGCAACAATCTATGCAAATGCAACGGTTAAAGCCAACTTGTGTCACACTTATCCCATTCATGCTATTTTTCTTTGTAATTCGCAATATTTATACTCCAGATTGGTCTTCTATCCAACTTCCCGTAGCAAGACCACCAATTAACCCAATGGATGATTTTCCTGCTTTTATAGTAACTATGATGAGATCACAGCTTTTTTCTGCGGTGGGAAATCTTTCTGTAGAAGCGGGTTTTTTGGGTTATACGGGTTATTATATGTTATGTTCATTTACTATGAGCACGGTATTACAGAAATTATTTGGTGTGTCCCAATCAACCCAAAGTCAAGCAGGCTCTATGTTTGATACTTCTTCTCAGATAGATTTGCCAAAACCGAGTGATCTTTTGTAGGAATTCCCTATTTTTCTTTTCATCTTCTTTCTTATTATGAACATACAATTTATCAGACGACGGCATTGCACTCTAAAACAATAATATATAGCACTAACGAGTTAGTGATATTGTTTTTATATGCTTATATTGTATTCGGGGGCATCTCATTAATCGAATCAAAGGTATGTATGTGGAGTTGCGATTTTAGATGTTTCTATTTGTTGGGAAAAAAATTATAAATGGTTTCTTGTGTTAGTTATGTGCAATGAATACTGAAGATGAAGGATCAGAAAAAAAAAAAGTTAAACTTTCAAACGAAGAACCTAGTAAAGAATTGCGTGAAGAATCAGATGATGAATCAGACGAAAAATCCGATGAAGAAAAGGTGCAGGTAATCGACGTTAGCAATTTCTTCAATTATCAGAAAGCCCTGAATTCATTAATGGATTATCTGAATGTGTCAATAGATGAAACAATTTCTGGATTTACTCGTTCAGATCAACTGTTATTTTCCCATGCGAATAAAAAATTGATCCTAAATGCGATTTTGGAATCTGGTTTTTATGATTTCTGCAAAATGCGGTTAGCTGAAGTTGCTCAAAGCAATGTTATTGAAGATCAAGAAAGTTTTATGGCAGTGATGAGTCAAATTCAAGGGGAAATTGATCTTCTCGCTTATTTGTTGGTGAATACCCGGTTGGCACACCGAACTTTGAATTTTGATCTTTTTCTCAGTCTATTAAAAGGTGGATTATTCGTTGATATTTTAGAAACACATGAACAAATAGTTAAGGATATGCGCAAGCACGCTCAAGATTTGAATCCGCAGAATATTAAGGAGAATGTGAAAGTTTCAGATAATTCGTTTTACATTTAACCTTTTTTATTCTTTCAAGTGTTTCACCATTTTATAGGCTTTTTGCGAAACAGCCACATATAGTTCTCTAAATACTTGATAAAATTGGTCAGGTTTCTCCAGATTCGGTGCCAAATTCAAAGTTTCTAATATATTAATTTCTGAAGTGGGTTTAGTAAATCGAAAACCTATTTGATAAGGAGCTTTGGGTTGAATAAAGGATGAAGGATCGATTTCTTGCGCGGGGAGAATTGGAACTTCGAAATTTTTTTCTGCAATATTGACCATTTTGCGGATTTTTTTTACCGATATTGAAATTGGTTCATTGGCACAACTTCGAGCATGTTTAATGGTGCAAAGTAATTCTTCTCTGGCTTTTCCTCTCAGTTTTAATAAAAGAAATGGGTCGAAATCAAATACCCGCGCCACATACAATACCGTTGCTGCAATATGTTTGCAAGGAATTTCCTTATCTGGGCAAGAACAAGATGCATTGAGTTTAGTAGTAGGATTGGGAAACAAATCATATCCCAATTCTTCAAAAATTCTTTCGAAATCTTCAGGAATTGAATTTTCTAATAACTTAATGGTATAATATGCTTTTTCAGCGATTTTCATTGAAATCTGATTCCATACATCATCGGGAATCGTATCAAATAAAACTTTAACGCGGTATGGAGTAGGGGCTGTTCCTTGTACGGTGGCAAAGATCATACCAGGTGAAATTGTAATATTTGATAAACGCTCTTCCTGTGCGTATCTAATTCCCCGCTGCATTCGAAAAGGCCGTCCATATCCAAGCATTCTATCCACCCAAAGGCGTCCCCATCGAGTTTTAGCAAATCCATGCAGTTCTTTTTTGATATCTTGAACTACTTTACGAACATTGCTCCCTCGAGAATTGGTGGTTCTTTTATTATATTCCTTACGTGTTATTTCTTTTTTATTCGATTTTTTCATTAGAAAAACCCCTGAGATTTCGAAAAGCTGAATAATTCCTTTAATTCTTCGTTGGAAAGTGAAGTAATCCAAGTTTCTCCCTTTACAGATAATATCCGTTCTGCAAGATCCTGTTTTTCTTCCAACATTTGATCGATTTTCTCTTCAATTGTTCCCGTTGTGATAAATTTATACACGTTAACTGTATGCTTTTGACCAATGCGATAGGCTCGATCGGTGGCTTGAGCTTCGACGGAAGGATTCCACCAACGATCGAAATGAAAAACAGTCGAGGCTTGCGTGAGATTTAATCCTGTACCGCCAGCTCTTAGGGATAAAATTAAGATGGGAATACTGTCCAGCGCAGTGGATTGAAAACTATCTACCAATTTTTGCCGTTGCCGTTCTGGAATTCCACCATGGAACCAGCCAATTGGGATGTGATACTTCATCTCGAGAAAATCTTTAAGCATGTCTCCCATTTGCTTGAATTGAGTAAAAATAAGGAGTTTATCTCCTTCTTCCAAGATTTCATCAATCATTTCGGAAATTCTTTCTATTTTTGGAGAAGCATGGAGAAATTCTGGGTAAGGAATTTGAATATTCTCTCCATTCAAGGTGCTGGTAAAGGAAGATTTTGCGTTTTTTGGCAATATCTGTATCTTTTTCCCTGGATTATACAGAAATTGAGCGGGATGGTTACAAATCTGTTTAGTGAAAGTAAGTAATCTTAAAATTAAACCTTTCCGCTGGATACTGCTTTCTTCAAGGTTTTCCAGCTCTTGCATGGTGTTTTTCACCACTTGAGAATATAATTGGGCTTGTTGAGGGCTTAATTCCAAATAAATTTTTATTTCATTCTTTTCCGGTAAATCTTGGATTATCGATTTATCGGTTTTCAAGCGCCGAAGAATAAATGGTGCAATAAATTGTTGGAGTTTTGCGGCTTTTTGTTCGTCATGATAACGTTCGATAAATAGAACAAATTTTTGTTGAAATACTCGTCTTTGACCCAACAATCCTGGATTGAGAAAATTAAAAAGCGTCCATAATTCTAACAAACGATTTTCTATCGGTGTGCCGCTAAGTGCAATTCTGAATTGAGATTTTAATTTAAATACAGCTTTGGTTTTTAGAGCTTGGTAATTTTTGATGTTTTGTGATTCGTCTAATACAATTCCAGCAAAAGTTATTGTTTCTAAGAGAGAAATGTCGTTTCGAACTGTTCCATAGGTTGTGAGAATAATCAGGTGATTTTGATTGAATTTCTTTACAGCATCTAGATCTTTTATCCGATCTTGCCCATGATGGGTATATACTTCGAATTCTGGGGCAAATCTTTGTATTTCCCGGCGCCAGTTAAACAATACAGATGTTGGACAAATAACTAAGATGGAACCTGGTGCATGGGGGAAATCCTCTTTTCTTCGCTGCAAAAAACTAATTACTTCTACTGTTTTTCCCAATCCCATATCATCTGCGAGGCAAACTCCAAAATTTAAATTGGTCATGTGATACAACCATGTTAGGGCTCTTAATTGGTATTGACGCAGTGTGCCTTGAAAATTAGAAGGTGCTGAGATTGAAGGGAATTCATGGATAGTTTGTAAGGTATCAATTATTGATTGGAAATTTCCTTCCACCACTACTTCATAAGGCTGTGAATTTTCAGATAATTGAACATCTCCAATCATACCTAATTTGATGGCTTCACTTGCGGGAATTTCGCCCTTTATTTTTGATTGCTTTTCAAAAATTGGGCGTAAATTTTCCATATCTTCAGGATCGACCAATATCCAATGATCTCTCCAAAATATTAAGGGTTCACGTTTATTGGCTAACTTCAAGAATTCTTGCTCGGTAAGAGGTTGACCTTCAATGGTACCCTCCCAATGAAACTCTAACATAGAATTCATATCAAACAGAGCTTGTGGTGCGCCCTTTGCTTGTATTGAACCACCACCTTGTCTTGAACTGGTGGCATCTTCTTGAATTTTAGAATTTTCTGTTTTTTTTTCTCGAATTACCAATCTTGCACTTAGGCGTTGTTGCCCTTTAGCTGCAAATTCATCAGGTAAGATTACATTAAAACCTGCTTGAATAAGAAGGTACATGGAATATCTCATAAAATCCATTACTTCTTCCGCCTTTAATTTAACCTGCGATGGACTTTTTCCAAAAAGAGCCCGTTTAATGGGTGGAAACAATTTTGATGAAGTACCTAAAGCTCGAAGCACTTCTTCTTGCAATCCGCTTTCATCTTCGCAAACATTGGCAAATTCCGCATTATGGGTCAGAATTCCTGCCCAAAGTTCATTTAAAGGAATGAAATAATCTGGATCATGCAAAGGTTGAAGGTAAAAGCCCAGTGTCCAATCGGATTTCTCTGTTTTTGGGTATTCTAACCGGAATGTAAAGGATAAACCATAAGCAAAGGAAAAACCTTGAATGTTTTGGACCCAATTACGGAGAATTCCTGGAATAGGTGTATCACAAAAGCGAGTAATTTTGAATTCTCGGTGTTTAGTGATACATGAATATAAAAATCTTAAATCCCAAGAGGTTGTCGGCTCATCCAAACAAGCATTCTCCAAATCCTCGGGGGAATACTGATATAAGGAAGAAAATCGCTCGAAAAATTTATCTGTAAGTGATTCTCTGATGAGTAAATCGCCTATTGTATCCATGTAATTTACGAATAGATAGGAAGGGTGCCATAATCCTGAAGTTTGGTAATAATGAAACGATTTATGGGGAGGAATGAAATCAATTGGGATATTATAAGCACTCCAAGCACTAGTTCGTAGCACTCGATTAAATCGCTGATAATCAAGCTGGCTTTTTAAAATCATCTTCCAATGCCCTTCAAATATATTTGGTTTGAATTCAATTAAATTCGGGACAAAATTACCTCTGGTGAGTAGCTCCATGGTAAGTTTAGTTAGATAGGTCCATGTTTTTATTGATTCTGAATATTGAGGGATTCTTTTTGTACGATCTTTGGTTTCAATAATTTGGAGTTCAAAAAGTAGTTTGATTGCAGGCGGTAACGGAATGATTTTGCCATAGATCAAGTGTAATCTATAATTTTTAACTGGAGATGCGTCTTTTTGGAAGGTTTGTGAAAAATCATGAGGCATCGCTAAGAATATTTCGCATTCTAACAATTTCTTGACTGGAATTTGGGGAAAATACCACGACATTTCCTGATCTAAATTTTTACGCTTTTTTTGAAGTTGTTTTTGGCTAAAATCAGAATTATAATGATCTAGAGTTGCATCTTTTTCTGAATCAAATGAAATAGTTGATGTTTCAGTCAATTGAGTGGTGTCCCACATGATAAAAAAACTTGAATCTGAAGGAGGTTCAGTTTTTTTTGAAATCAAACGAAAATGCGAATGTGGTTCGTTCCAATATTTCGAAGGTAAATATGTTAATTGCAAATTCATAATGCGAACGCGCCCAATAATTACTCATACGGAGATCTCATGATAATCTCCCTATAGTAACTAATAATTACTCATATTGGATCTGCCTTAAAAATTGTGATTTAAATTTTGAGGATTGTTGAAAAATATGATGAAAAATTTCTCATTTTATAATT
>CAYRPF010000007.1:0-17549 GCA_964426185.1 uncultured archaeon
GAATCCAAAGCTTCAAATATCACGGGGGTGAAATCATCAATCATGTTATCTAAAACATTTACTTTTAAAGATTATGCTGGAATTGAAATATATGTTTATCAATGGATCCCTGAAGAAGGTACTAAAATCAAAGGTGTGGTTCAAATTCTTCACGGAATGGCAGAACATGCCGCACGTTATGAATACATTGCTCAAGCTCTCACAAAACATGGATTTGTGGTATATGCTGACGATCATCGCGGTCATGGAAAAACAGCTAAAAACCTCGAACATGCAGGTGAATTAGGTCCAGATGGATGGGAAGGGACTCTTCGCGCCATTCGAGAAGTTACCGAGCGAATAAAAACGGATTATCCAAATTTACCCATATTTCTTTTAGGACATTCGTGGGGATCGTATTTAGGCCAAGATTACATCCAAAATTGGGGAAAGGATTTGAAAGGTGTCATTCTAAGTGGCACTAACGGAGAGCAATCCATGTTGAATTTGCTTAAATTTATTGGAATCGTATCTGCAAAAATAAAGGGATATAATGCAAAAGCAAAATTATTGGATAAATTAGCCATGGCGCCACTAAACAAGCCTTTTGAGCCTGCTGAATCTCCTCATGAATGGCTCAGCCGAGATTCTGCGGTGGTTAAAGTTTATGATGAGGATCCATGGTGTGGTTTTGTTGTTCCCAATAGTTATTACATTGAAATGGCAAAAGGAATGAAAAAAATTTGGAACAGCAGTAATGAAGCGAAAATCCCCGTAGATCTACCGATTTATTTATTTAGTGGTGGTGAAGATCCAACAAATGCTCAAACTAAGGGATTAATGGCTTTGGTGAAGAGATATGAGAAATTGGGGATAAAAGATTTAACAACTAAGATTTATGAGGGCGCAAGGCATGAGACCTTAAATGAGACAAATAAAGATGAGGTTATTGCCGATCTCATTAATTGGATTGAATCCCATCTTTAGTATGTTATAGGATATCGTTTTTTTTTACTTCTGCTCTTTTAGCTCTAAAATAATGGTTTTGATCTTACGATCAAGAGATTTTAAGTCAAAAACTAGTTTACCAGCAAGAATGAGCATGTTAGAGAGTTCCATAGTTTTTTCAATCAGAACATCTTCTTCTAATTTGTCCATCAAATCTAAAGCTTTATCTAATTTATACACTTGTCTTTGATATGAAGGGAGTGTAATGTTTTTTGTTAATTCTTTGGATATAGACGAAATTAAAACCCTGACATCCTTTTCATATTGAGGTATTTGAGTATAAACATCAATTTTTTTTGCCAAATAGCACTGAATTCCTTCATCCTTAATTTTTTGAGCTAAACCAATGCAATCATTTAAAAGTTTGCGTGTTTGGCGATAATTATGCTCCTTTGCAGCTTGTTTGCTTTTTAAATATGTCGAAACCATTTTTTCAGGAATAACTTTAGCGAGTTTTATTAAATCTTGTGCTTTATCAAATTTACCACTATCAATTAATTTATTGGCCGATTTCCCAATATCTTCTTGTAATAATTGCTCACTCTCTAATTTTTGAGTGATATTATTTCTATAGAAAAAAATTTCTTCTAAAATTACCTTTAAATCAGAATTACCTTTGATTTGCATTTGTAGATTTTCTACTGTTTCTTCCGCAAAAATTTGAGCGATTACAAGTGATTCTTTATTGTCTAAAACAAAAATTAGTATTTTTGTTAGATCATCTTGCACGGGTAAAATATAATATTTATAGGGATATAATCGAATGTTTAATGTGGGATTTTCATTTGAGGAAAAATACCTTATGAGAATTTCATTTAAAGTTTCCTCTTTTGGTTCATCTTCTTTTTCTGGAAAATAATTTGCCATAGTTGACCATTTTGGTAATGCTCGTGATGATCTTGCACTTAAATCTTTCTCATTTGAGACATTTTCTTCTTCTTCGGAATGGAAAACAGGAGGTTCTTTCACTGAAATTAAAATTAAACCCTTTATCATATATATCACTTCTCTTATTTCATATTTAAAGAATCAAGCTTCATTAATTAAATATTGGCTAAAAGCAAAACATTAAATATTTGCTAAAAAGCAAAACACTTATTCGACATGGTGATTGAAATCGGAAAAAAATCTATTTTTAACAGTGCTTTCATAAAAGCCCAAAAGAGCATGGATATCAGTAAAATCAAAGAAACTATTAAATCTAATTTACATTCTATCCAAAATGATAAAGAAAACTATGATGAGAATAATATTCAGCAAGTAG
Organism: uncultured archaeon; assembly: GCA_964426185.1. Lineage (GTDB taxonomy): Archaea > Asgardarchaeota > Lokiarchaeia > Sigyniarchaeales > Promethearchaeaceae > Harpocratesius. The sequence continues at coordinate 2,252 of CAYRPF010000007.1, forward strand.
AACACTTGATGGACTTGTTCACTCAAATTTGGAAACTTCGAGAAAATGAGGTTGCGTTGCTAGTATCTGAATGTGAAAATTTTTATATGATAAAAAAATTTGAATTGGCTAAAATCATTCTGGGTTTTGCTGAAACTATTATTACCACTTCAGGGCTTCATAATTGGAAAGAACGCATCACGGTTTTAAATCAAAAAATATCTCGTTCTTTAGATATTGTTGAGAAATTCAATCAATATTTATCGCTGGATTTAAAAATTGTACCTGTTATCCAAATTCAACAGATTTATCATCAATTACAGTTAGTTTTCCAAGAAATTGAAGAAGAAAAAAATAGACAAGACTCCATTCATCCTGAAATTAAACAAGATTTTACCCGATTGATTGAAAAAATAAAAAAATTTATGGATACTAATGGAATCCACCCTTTTTCATTAGAAGACAAAAAATTACTAAAATTATGGGGAAACACTAAACAAACATTAGATATTCGAAATAAAGAGGCTAAACTACATCGATATATTAGTAACGCGAAAAAAGAACTTCAAATTAAGCCCTCCCCAAATGTTTACCATGCAAAAGAAGAATTGATGAAGGCATATAAATTAATTCAAGAAAATTCTTGGGCTTTTTCTCTCAATCAAAAACAACAGGTTATTGAGCAGTTAAATTTTGTTGAAAAGCAAACCAACCTGGAATCCAAGAAAATACCTCAAATTATTGATCAAATTGAAAAAAAGTGTCAGAATTTTAAATTTGAACAAGCATTAAAAATATTGGAACAGCATGAAATTAGGTTAAATTCGATGGGAATGAAGATAGACGATGCCGATTTTGCAGGTATTCGTAAAAGAATTAATGATAACATCATTATATTTAACGAATTTCAAAAAATTGAGGATTTATTGGAAAAGAATGATCTTCTTGGATTGAAAACTCAAATTATTCCATTTAGCAATAAATATTCCCGAATAAAAAATACAATCCAAATTTATCCAAACTTGCAAAAAAGAATTGAATTTTTAATTAATACACTTCAAAATAACCAAAATCTATCGGATAGATCCCAACAAGAGCCCTTCAATCCTTTGTTTGATGAAAAAAGAATAATTTCTTCTCAAAACTTCTCTAAACCTTCAATTTCTACTTCTAAAAAAAGTGCTAAACGTGCTAAACGTGCTGAATCTATTAACTCATCTACTTTACAAAAGTCATCTAAGTTTAAACCAGCAAAAACAGCAAAAACATCAACTGAATCAAAAATGCGAGAACCAAAAAACAATCAAAATTCTATTGAATCTTCTTATGATGATAATTTTATGTCCCGCAAAAATAAATTTGAACAATTAATAAGGAAATACGGCCAAATTAGCAAATCAGAACTCTCATCCAAGTTGAACTTGCCTCAAGATGAATTACTACCATTCTTAATGGAATGCAGGAAAATGTTAGATTTTTCTGTGAGAAATTCATTAATTATTGCCAAATCATTTCTTAATCATGATGGCAGTATCCAAAAAGAACCAGAAAATGGTAAAAAAACAATTTCCAATCCATTTGAAGAAATTCATGTAGGGGAAAGTAAAAAATTAAGAAATGAAAAATCAGAAAAATCAGAAGATGATTTGCTAGATACTTTAGATAACCTACTTAACGAAGATCTATGACATATCTTATCATATCACGCCGTTTTTCTTCAAAAAACTCTTAATGGTGTCCTCATCCTTGTTGAAAATTTCAGAAATTACAGTAATGGTTGTATTTTGATTCATTCCCATCCCTGTATAGTCTTTATATAATTGAATCCAAGTCTGCTTATCGGTAGCATATTCTTTAGGATGCATTTTTTCAACATGTCTCCAATAAGGGCGTTCGGTAAGGATTTTTCCACAATATGGGCACTTTCTAGTTGTTTCGGGCATTCGATTGATCCACCATAACTTCTTTTTATATATTAATGAAACCGATTTTCTCTTAAATGTTTTCGGATAACATTTTTCTGCTATGATAGGTTGTATAAATTAATTTCTGATTTATTGGGAAATTTTTATGTTAAATTATCAAATTCGCAGTTGGAAAAATTGCAATAATTAAAATAATAGAAATGTTTTGGAGGCTTACACAACGCTTTTAGAAACATATGATTTTGCCCTAAAAACTAATAGAAGAGAAGAATTTATTCACATCACTAAAAAAATAAAAAATTTGCTGAAAAAGACGGAATTAAACAAAGGATTTGTAAAAATTTTCTGTCCTCATACTACGGCTTCTGTTTCTATCATACAAAATGCCAATCCCGATGTTTTACGAGACATTAATGAAATTTTGAAACCTTTAATTCCACATAAACAACAATTAAACGTTGAAGGTAATTCAGATGCACATTTTAAATCTGCATTATTTGGTGCATCCTTAGATATTCCAGTGGAAAACAGTGAGTTGTTGCTTGGACCTTGGCAGGGTATTTTCTTTTGTGAATTTGATGGCCCACGCACCCGGAAAGTTATTGTACAATTTTTCGGAACTATAAAATAGGAAATTTCACTACATTATTTTTTAATTTCGTTTTTTCCATTATTCTCGAAACAGGCGAATTTCATGTTATTTCAGATGAAAAAATATTCAGAAAAACTTTTAATGCCGCTGGCTAAAAAAGTTCAAAAAATTCCAGCCAATTTTATTACTGTTCTTAGTTTTATTAGCTCGATTTTAGCTGGAATTGGCTTTGCTGTCCATATTTTCTGGTTTACTCTTTTGTCATTGTTTTTCATCGAATTTTTTGATCAACTTGATGGAATTGTTGCTCGTCAGCAAGGACCCACTAGGTTTGGAGCCTTTTTAGATTCAACTCTCGATCGTTACGGAGATATTGTAATTTTAATCGGATTATGGCATGGCAACTATATCTCATCATGGATAATTTTGGTCATTTTTATCGGAATGTTTATGACTTCGTATATGAGAGCCCGTGCAGAGGCATTAACTGATGTTTCTTTTGGAGGTGTAGGTATTTTAGAACGAACGGATCGTATACCCTTATTATTATTAGGAGTTATCGGGCAATTCTTCTATATTCATTCTATTTTTATTTCTCTAATTTTACTGGCAATTGGCAGCAATATAACTACAATTCAAAGATTTTTACGCGCCTATCGCATCTTGGTACAAAATAAAAATGGAGCAACGAAATGAATTGCGATTATTTGCTTGTTCTACCACTTAATTTTGCTTTTTTGTGTTTAAACAGCTTAATAACTTCGCAATTTCTTGTTTGATCCATGAATGAGATGGAGTTGTATTCGTGCGCTTGATGTAATATATGATTTTTGAAAAAAGCGGGTAATAAAAATCTTGTAGTTCTTGAATAACTTGAGGAATTTGAAAGGGAATGTTTCCTGTTTCATCTAGGTAATTATTGGAGAATATACACTGAAAAGGATCTGAAGTTTCCCAAAAATCTCCTAATAATTGGAAAATTTCTTCATCTTTCTGATAATCAAATAAAGGTTGAATCAAAGAAACATGATGATTTTGTAAAAATGTTGGAAATAGGGAAAGAATTTCAGGTAATTGGTTTAATTTCAAATGATTTTCATGAGCGGATCGTTCTCCTGATATCAAAGTAGAACTTCCGATATGATTAACCAAAGGCACGCGCATCATGTGAAAAAATAAATGACAAGCAGGACAAGGTGAATAAGCCCTAAAATACTTTTGAATTATCGCCATCGGTTGAATGATTGCCCATTCAAATAATTCGGCAACATTTACATAAAAAAAGCGCATGGGAATTTCTCCGAATCTTTTTTGAATTAGTAATTGGATTTTTTTAAAATGTTCGATTGGTTCGTTGAAATTTCCATACAATCCATGATGATACATTGCAAATCCGATAATTTCTGAAATATTGTGCTGTTTGTTAACTGTAGAACCAACTAATCCCAATATTTTTTCCATTATAGGGATTAATGCCGCTACGCTATCTTTTCCAGCCACTTCAAAGCAAATTCGAGTAAGATCATGCGGTGCAGCGGGTATCATTTGTAAAAAGGAATCAATGGTGAAAAGATCAGCAGTTTTATCGCGTTTATTCCAATTCTTCATAAAGTTGGCAATTATTTTCTCCATTGTGTCCCCTCTATTATAACTATTCCATGTATATAGAAATTTTCACAGTAGAAAAGAGTTGCTCACATCAGTGTTAAAAAAAACATTTCAAATAGTGTGACCGGTCGATTAAAATTTTTGATATAATATTGATCTAAATTCACTGCATGATTAAATTCATGTTTGTACTTCTCTGCAAAAATATCATAGATTTCTGATTGACGGGATATAAAAAGACCTATTAAAGAATTATCCGGTGAAGTGGAATATTGAATCAGTTCCCGATTATCTCTCAACAAAAAATTAGTAATAACCTTCGAGGAAACCCGAATGTTAATTGAAGGTAAATTAATATCAGCTTTTGTTTCATCTTCTAATTTTCGAAAATTTATGTCTTTCATCATATCATTAATGGAATGAACATAGTCTTCTGTTAGGAGCACTTCTATATTAATGTTGGGTATGGCTGATTGCCATTTTTTACAATAATCTTTAAGCATTACAACCGTTCCCTCTTTATCTTCAGATATTTTTTTCAGAATGTTTTTCAATTTTTCATTAAATGGGGTTTTTATGATATCTCCTTTAACAAATTTAATAACTTCTGATTCTCCTACAATATCTGAATTAAAAAATTTTGGAGTATAATGAGTTGCACTAATGGAAATAAATTCTACTGGAGGAACTGAAATATTATCTGGATTTAAGTTATAGGTTCTCAGAAAATTCTGAAAGCTAATCTCGCAATTTTCAATTCGATGGTCTGCTTCTAACCGAATTTCCTTGATTTTTTCCGAGATCAAGATCTCCCAAGATGTAATTGGATTTTTAATATTTACGATCATCGGACGATTATAAACTTGAATTAAACCCAGTTTCTCAAGTAATTGAATGACTTTATAGGTCCGCTTCAATGAAATTCCGCTGATTTCAACAAATTCTTTGATATCGGCCACACTTTGCTTTTGAAGAAGTATGTCATACACATATTCAATACCCTTTTCACGGATGTCGATAGCATGGAAAAGATCTACTAAGAATGTAATTCTTTCTTCTTGATTCATTTTCATCACCCTAATGCAGTTTCAATCCTTCAATCCGCTTTAACATGTGTTTGGTCAATTTTTCAAACAACTTCTCCACATTTTCACCCGATTTCGCCGAAGTTTCAATATATTCTGCCAGGTTATTTTGAATCGCTGTTTGTATCCCATGATCTTCAGGAATTTTACGCAATTCGGTAAGATCTTTCTTATTTCCAACTAAAAATATCGGTACATCTGGGTTTTTCTCCCTAACTATTCCAGTCCATGATTCCAAAGCAAGTAGCGTTTCGGGCCGGGTTAAATCAAACAAGAAAATTGCACCAGAAGATCCTAAACAATAAGTCGGTAGAAGAAAACGAAATCGCGATTCCCCCCCGAGGTCCCAAATTTGTAATTTGATTAATTTATCTTTATATTGAATAGTTTTGACAAAGAACTCCACGCCTACAGTGAGTTTAATATCTTCAGAGAAGATTCCATGAACGTATCTATCTGATAGGGAGGATTTACCAGTAGAGGCGGAGCCGAGCATTAAAATTTTGAACGTGTAATCGATATCCCGTGACATATTTTTTCACTAAATTCAAGATGTAGAATTGCATTCGGAATGTAAAATTCAGTATTTTTTTTATAGATTCGAACAATCAGAAGTTTGTTCTCTTCCTTAATTAAGTTAGCTGTAGAAGAACAAAAACTTTATCAATTTTTGTGTAAATCGTATGATATGGTTGAAATCATATTCGACCCAAGCGCTCCTTACTCCGTTTCTATTATAAGAAATTGGAAAGATCATCGAGATTATCTGTATGCACTGGGAATTTTTCTTCTTGCCTTCACTGTTTTTGGGATTTTAGCTTGGATTAATAATTATCCTTCTAAAAAAGGCTTGCTAATATGGATTGGAATTTTGATTATTCTATTCTTTTGGTTTTTTCTGCCTTCAAAATATTTGATTATGGATCTCGACAAAGATAGATGGAAGATTCAAATTGGTATTTGGCGTGCAAAGATTTCCCTTGAATCAGGAAAATTGACGGATATTGAATATATTCAGATTGAGGAGGTTATTAGAGATAATAGGGATTCTTCGAAAAAATTGACGTTAAACATTCAAGAATATACAATTAAGTTTCAGTTAATTGGATTTAAATCGATGCAGCATAAAACGGGGAAAATTTTAAAGGTGAATGAATCTGAAAAGAAAGTTGAATTCATAAGAAATACCACCTTTAATTTCCGCGCTCATCTCGTTAAGTTAAAAGATTATACAGATATTGCAAAAACATTGACAGAATTCTTTCAAGGGTTGGAAATCCCTATAGATCTTATATATGAAAGAAATGTATATCAAAATGGAGAATTAATTAGTGCAAATAACTAAAATTTCCAAGGATTATTTACTAACTTTTTGGGATTTTTACCATTTCTCCAGCTGTTCCTGAATAATCAACTTCAATGGTGGGTAATTTTCTCGAATTAGAGATTGATTCAAGATTTTTTTCGCTTTCTTTCCCCCTAAATCAGAAATTGCTTCAATAACCGCTTTTCTTACTCCCAAATCACTATCATTTAAAAAGGGGAGAAGTTTAGAAAGCCATTTGCGGTCTCTTGATTTTCCTAAAACTTGAATTGCTCTGATACGTATAAGAAAATCAGGATTATTTAATTCTTCTACAGCTAGCCGTAGATTTTGTGGATTTATCCGATGTAAAACCTTTAAGACAATTTCTCTTTTTCGTCTACTTCTGGTTTTTAACGAATTTTCTAATATCGGTTCTGCGATGAGAGGATATAGAAGAAGTGTTTTAATGGCTTCTTTTTGGAGTGGGGGGTGTGAATGAAAAATTAATGGAAAAACCAGAGGAATTAACGATTCATCTTGAAGTTTTTGGATGATTTTAATGCCTTTAATTTGATAAATTGGGCGTGTGGCATGAATTAAGAAACTCAGACAATTTTGCCGATACCATTCAGGATCTTCAAGGTTTACTAAGTTTTCCAAAAAAAAAGGTAGAATTTTTCCCGGTAGGAAATTTAGAATTTGCGATAAATATTCTTTGAAGTGGGAATATTTCTGATTTTTCATGTCTTCGATAAACAAGTGTTTTAAGTGAATTATTTGATTGTCTGAAATTACAGAAAGTGATGAATAATTCCATTGATCAATGTATTGAAATGCTTTTGAAGGATGTGCAGATTTTTCGGCCATAAAAATTTACCTTGCAGAGAATTATTCCTTATCCAAATTCGATTTTCCAAAAAATATTAAACTTGTTATTATTCCCTTGTTCTTGGGATTAATAGACATATGTTACTGATAATATCGTAAAAATTAAAGTATAAAATTTTATGGGTATTAATTTAAAATCGTAAAAAGAAGAAAATAGAAAATTTCACATTAATGTAATATAAGAATAAAAAAGATAAATGTAATAAAATTGATAGAGGTAATAAAATAAAAATTGAAATGAGGATCTAAACTGATGGAAAAGACAGACTGGATACTTAATTCGGTAAATTTAGAAATATTAGAGTATTTAGATAAACCAGCTGTCATTTTTACCCCATTGGGTGATATCAAGTTTGTAAATAGTGAAGCGGAGACTTTTTTTAACATTACCGCAGAAAATTTAGAGCAAAGATCATTATTTGAATTTTTAAGCAAACGCAGTATTCAAAAAATTGAAGGAATAATAGAGCAAGATCCATTTTTAGAAGCGGAAAGAATTTACCTTCAATTTCATTTTCAATCGCAAGCACAAAAATTTAAGATATATGCTCATATCAGTTTAGTCCATCGGAATGAATCAAGTAAATTATTTTTACTGATCCTAGAAAAAAATAATAAGGAAAATGGAAATGAATCAAGTGATTCATATTCCAAATTTTCTTCACGAATGACTCGATTTCTTGAGGATAGACGTCTTTTTTATAATATAATTGAATTAAATCCTTTACCAATAGCGATATTTAATTCAAACGGTAATTTTCTTCATGCAAATCAAGTTTTTTACCAAATATTTAAAAATGAGCCTTCTTCAGAATATTCTTTATACGAAGATCTCCAACTCCTGGAACAAGAAGGATTTTATGAGGGTATGCTGAATTTAAAATCAGGAACATCATTTTGTTTAACCAAAACTCGCTTGAATTTTGGATTTTCCACTAAGGAAACTCAAAATCAAGATGGAAATAATCAATGGTTCAATATTACATTTTTTGGGTTATGGGATCAAGAAGAGCAAGTTTATTATCCCGTACTGATATTTGAAGATATTTCAAAACAAGTCGAATCTACCCACCAACTAGAAAAATATCAACAACGACTTAAAGATCGCATTGAATTGGAGACGAATACCTTTCGAGAATTTCTCCGTCAAAATCCCCATGGCGTCGCAATATTTGATTCAGAAGGGAGGTTTATTGAATCCAATAAGGCATTTGACAAAATTTTAGGCTTCAAACTTACTTCTGAATTTATTTTATTTCATTCCACCTTGATTAAAAAATACTCGCTGGAAAAAGAATATCAAAGGCTTATAACTGGAAATGTTGTTTCAATTCCTTCGTTACAAATCCCAAAACATTTATTTAAAGAATTTCCTCCTCATGATTTAGCATTACGTATAATAGGAATACCAATTTTCGATAATAACAATAATGTGCATCGGTTAATTCTCATGTTTGAAGATAAAACGCAGCAGTCAATAACGGAGAAAAATCTGGAATTCGAACGAAAACAGATGATGTCTATTTTTGACAGTTTTCCTGAAATTACTTATGTTTTTAACCCATTGAATGATGAAATTCTCTTTACTAACCAGAAATTGAAGGAAATTTGCATTCAAGAAGCTAATGTCGAGCCGATCATCTTCGAATTAAACAATAAAATTTCTGATTTATTAGATCTTTATCATCATAATTCATATTTTTTGGATTTACCTATTAGGTTTGAGCATTATCATACAAAATTAAAGAAATTTTATCTAATTTCTTTTAGGAGCATCAAATGGGAAGAAAATATTCCTGCAATTTTAATATTTGCCATTGATATCACAGATCGGAGGAATATTGAACAAGAACTTGAATTTCGTTTGAAATTTCAAGAAAAACTAGCCGAAATTTCCTCGCAATTCATAGAAACTTATAATTATCGCTTAGTAATTGAAAAATCTCTTGAAAAGATTGCTAGATTTTTGAAATGTTCTGATATCATGTTGTTTGAGTTCAAGACCCAAATGCAAGATTCAGTGGATTTGAAACAAAAGAACTTCCAATTTACCCCACCCTACCCATCAAATATGATTGATGTAGAATTGCTCAGTCGTTGGAGCAAAGAAGGTTTCGACATTTCTAAAACTGCCATTTCAACTTTTAAATTAAATCGTAATTCCCCGTTTTTTAAAGTTATTCAACGTGAATCATGGATTACCTTTAAATATACTAAAAATAATCCTCTTTATCCATTAATTTTTGAAAAAATTTTCCCGAAAATGAATGAAAACTTATCAGTTTTCCTCCCCATTCATCATCATGACACCATAATTGGAATTTTATATGTTCGCTATTCATCGCCTCATATTACTCACGATTATTTTACTTTGCTAAAGTTTTATTGTGATTTACTGGGAAATGCCATTGATCGATATCAATTTGAATCACAAATCTTCAAAGAACGACAAATATTCGAACAAATTATGCTATCAAATCCGTTTGGAATTTCTGTATTTGATAAAGAAGGAAATTTCATTTCTGCTAATCCAATCATAGAATCTTTTTTTGGCAATTTACTAAAAGATCCTTCAAAAAAGCTAAATCTCTTTCGTGATAGAATTTTCGCTTATCATGGGATTTTAGAAAAAATTAAGAATGTTTTAAAGGGTGAAGTTGTCAAAATACCTTCTTTACAGATTAACTCTGACACTTTTCCCGAATCTCATTTAAAGCATCCATATGTGTTTAAGATAACTTGCTTTCCACTAAAAAAGAGAAAGGATTCCTCTGTACATTCAGTAAATTCATTAAATTTCACGATTAAAAACCAATTAGAATATGAAGAAGTTGAATATATAGTTATAATTATGGAAAATATTACCGATATAATTCAAATGCAGAATAATTTAATAGAGACTGAGAAGAAATATACCGAATTGTTTTCAAATTCCTCCTTAGGAATTACTATTGCAGATTTTGAGGGAAATATTTTAGAAGCGAATAATACATACTTTAAAATTGTTAATTGTCCTCGTGAGAAAATAAATGAACTCGATCCAAGAGAATTATTTGCAAATTCTGAAGATCGAGCAAAAATCTTGAAAAAATTAGAAAAGAGTAATCGTGTTGATAATATTCGCCTACAACTAAAGAAATATACAGGTGAATTATATTGGGGATTAGTTTCGATTTATAAATTTAAAATTCTTGAAAAATCTTATGCTTTTGTGACTCAAATTGATATCACCAAAGAAGTGCAAATGCAGCAAAATTTGGCTGAAAGTGAGCGAAAATTTCATGCTTTGGTAGAAAGTAGTAATGATATGATTTGGGAAATCGACAAACACGGTAATTTTAATTATATGAGTCCAGCATGCTTACCAATTCTTGGTTATCCTCCTGAATTTTATATTGGAAAGAATATTGATTATTTAAATCCAACAGAGGAATATAAGAATAAAATTTGGCCCCAATTTATGGATTTTTTTAAAAAACCAGAAGAATCAAATGGCAACTTTCTTCATCCAAATTATATTTTCGAATGCTATCATAAAAATGGTAAAAAAGTTTATCTCGAAGCAAATGGAGTGCCAATTAGAGATAAGAATGGAAAAATTATGGGAATTCGCGGGATAATAAGAGATATTACTGAAAGAAAAGTTGCTGAAGAAAAAATTAGGGCATCAGAATCTCTTTATCGGAATATGGTTGAAACTTCGGATAATTTAATTTTTATTTTAGATAAAAAAGGAAAAATTCAATTTGCAAATCCCACCGCTTCACAATTGTTAGGTTATTCGCTGGAGTATCTCCAAAAAATCAAATTAAGCCTTTTATTAATTGGTGAAGAAAAAGATTTTTGGCTCACATTGATAGAGAAAACTCTTACTGGTGAAAAACAAAAAAATGTGGAATTTCATTTTGTTACAAATTCTGGAAATTTATTGCTGGTTCAAACAAATTCCACCCCATTATATAATTCTAAAGGTATGGTACAAAAAATTCTTTGCATATCTTCGGATATTACTGAAATTCGGAAAAAAGAACTAGAATTACATGATAGAGAATTGAATTTACAGTATGCAAATGTAATTTCAATGGTTTCTTCTATGCTTATTCATAATTCTTCTCAAAAAGAAATTAATATTAGTCCAATTATTCGCACTTTAGGAAATAGTATTAAAGCGGATTATATCTTTGCATTTATGCGTGATTTTTCTTTTAAACAAATAACTATGAAAGTTCATGATATCTGGCAGAAATCTTCTGATTACATTCCCGATTTACATTTAGTGGAAATGCCCCTATTAAATTATTTAGAAATTACTGCACATGAAAAAAGACCGATTGAAGTAATTCGAACAATCAATATTAAAGAATTTTTGCCAGACATGCAGTCCATTATAAATCATCTTGATTTTAAAAAGATGATTGAAGTTCCAATCTATCTAAACAAAGAAATCGCAGGGCATTTACTTCTAATCTCCACTCGACCTGATTTTGAATTTTCTGACCATGCCAAGAAGTTGGTACTAAATGTGGCCATGTTAATTGGTTTTGCTTTAAAGCAGAGAATGGAAAAATAATTTTTTGTAATCAAAATACAATTTGAATTTTCATTCTTTTCCGCTAAATTGAAAGCTAGACACTTATAAATTACTTCAGCAAATTTCATAGTACCTATCCCTTTGATGTGTTTTTCTAAGGCATGTCTAATTTATGCTTGCTTAATTAGAAAATATTCATATCAGAGAAACCTTGTGAAAAAAATAACGTTTAGGTTGAAAAATTATGGAATATAATAAAGTAGAAGCTAAGGACATAGAATATTTCCAGTCTGTAGTTGGAAAACAGTATGTTAGTGCAAATCCAGCGGTTACAGCGGCTTATATGTCAAAATCTGTTATGGGGTTGGAAGCATCGATTCCAGATTGTGTTGTTCGCCCACGATATACAGAAGAAGTGCGAAAAATCCTAATCTGGTGTTCAGATCGAAAAATTCCTGTATCTCCTATCTCTGCTGGACTTTCAGGCGGTTTTGCGTGTCCCGTGACTCGTCCTGGTGGAATTATATTAGATATGAGTCGAATGAATCGAATTATAGAAATCGATGAAGATAATCGTTATGTTATTATTGAACCTGGAGTTACTAACGGTCAATTATGGTCATACATGAAAAAACATCATCCCAAATATATACCTCCGATCGCCGATGGTGCCCCCCCCGCTGCTACCGTATTGGGAGATGGCATTGATCGTGGATTCAGCTTAGTAACTTCAAGTATGGGTCCACAGGGAGAAATCTTCATGGGGGCGGAAGTGGTTGTTCCCGCAGGTGATATTTTAAATTACGGTTCCATGGCATTAAATGGCGCTAAACCCTTTTACAGATGGGGTCTAGGACCAGAACTCTTTTCTACCCTAATGGGTTCCCAAGGCACTATGGGTGTAGTAACTAAAGGTGTTGTAAAGATCTTTCCGCATCCGCATTATAAAACGATTAAAGCCTATGCTATGGGAAATCCCACCGATATGCAGAACTTGACTTTGGAATTAGGAAAACTCGAATTTGGTATTGCCCACAATACTGTAATGGTTCAAGGCGGTAATTGGCCATTAGTAATGACACGTTGGCCGAAAGATAAAGTACCACATGATTATAGTTTCTATAAAAAAATTGGAGTGCCGGAATGGTGGATGAATTGGGAAGTTTGGGCTCAAACTCAAGAAGAAATGGATCATGTATTGAAAACGATTGATGAATATGCTGAAAAATTCAAGAAATCCGATAAATGTCTTGAACCAGATAAAATCAAAGAATGGAAACTTCATCCCAAGCAAATTGAGTCCCGATTGAGAAAACCGAATAAAATTGCTATTCCTTACAGTTATTGGGAAGCAGGATTTCTTTTCATCACATGGTATATTCCATGGAATGAATCTGCGAAATTTGCAGAATATTACAATTCTGTATTGAAAAAATATGGATTTCCCGAAGTTATGTGGATTGCTTCAATAGAACGATGTCGTCAAGCCATCTGTATGCCGATTGTGTGCTTTGATTCCAGTAAACCCGAAGATTTTCAACGTGTGCAAGACATGAACCGGGAAACTACTGAATATTGTCTGCAAAAAGGTTGGATTAATTATCGCCCAGATCCATATGTGCATGCACCTTCTACCTATTCTAAGGCAGGCATATATCTAAAATATTTACGAAAGGTCAAAGAAATGTTTGATCCCAATTATATTTTACATCCAGGGAGGTTAATGCTACCTTAAACAAGATTTTTCTTAATCGAGTTTAAGTAAATAACATTGAAGGTGAATATTATGGAACGATTAAAAGAATTAAAAAATGATATTTATAAATGCATTCATTGTAAAGCTTGCTATTTCGCTTACTCGGGAGATCCTAATCGAGATGGAATTGGAGAATATACCGGAAACACGGGAAATAGCGTTTTGTATGAAGGAATGGTCTATGCATGTCCAGCAGGTATTGAATTCGGTTGGGAAGCATATTGGAATGCTGGAAAAATGTGGATTGCACGCGCCGTGCTTGAAGGTGATTTAGATTTAAAAACACAAGGTCAAGAAATTGCAGACGTTCTTTATCCATGTATAACATGTGGAATGTGCGCTGCACAATGTGAAAACCAAATTCGCACAGTTGATATTATTGAAGCTTTACGTGCAGCACTCATCAAATCCGGGTTGAAACCACTTCCTAAACATGCATGGATGCAAAACGCATCTAAAACTAAAAATAATCCTTATGGTGGGGCGAAAAATGAACGTACAAAATGGGCAACCGATTCGGGATTTGGTAATATTCTGAATAAAAATGCAAAAATCGCTTATTTTGTTGGATGCACAGCATCTTATCGGCAGAAAAACATTGCAGTCGCTACGGCCGATTTAATGAACAAAATCGGATACGACATTACAGTTCTTGACGATGAGATATGTTGTGGTTCACCATTTTTCCGAACTGGGTTAATGGAAGAAGCAAAGCGGAATATGAATCACAATTTAGAAATATTTGATAAATACGATATAATTATATTCAGCTGTGCGGGATGTTACCGAACCTTCACCATTGATTACCCTAAGTGGACCAAAAAGCCAAATAATTTCAAAACTCTTCATGCCATGGAACTTATTTCTGAAATGATTGCTGAAAATAAAATTAAGCTGAAGAAAAGTCCTGAACTTGATGGAAAAGTAGTCACATACCATGATCCTTGTCATACTGGTAGACATTATGGTGAATGGTTCAAAGAGCGGATCATCGAGAAATCAAGCAACCTAATGCTGGATTTGCGCAAGTTGAACCAAGTTTTGGATGAATGGTTTGAAATTCCACGCCGAATTATCAAAGCGATACCTGGTATTACTTTCAACGAAATGTATCGTATTAAAATGGATTCTTTCTGCTGTGGTGCGGGTGGCGGTGTTCGTGCCCAATATCCAGAGTTTAGCATTAAAACTGCACATCTAAGAATGGATGAAGGCGATGCTGTTGGTGCAGATATAATGTTGACAGAATGTCCTTTCTGTTGGCGAAATTTATATGATGCTAACAAGGATTATAATCATGGTAAGCAAGTTTTGACAATTTTGGAAATGATCAGCAAGTATGACTTGATTGAAAATGTGGAGAAGATTCCGATTGAGAACGCTTTGCGGGAGAACCACGTTGGAAAGATTATTGAAAGCATTGGCAAAAAGAAACCAAAGAAGTAGGATTACTATTATTCAAGAAATAGATTTTTTTTACTATTTTTTAAAATGCAGCAAAACTCCATTTTCTTAACCAGTAAAAATGGTAGTACCCGAATAATTCATCTTATTTTACCATTACATTGTAATATTGTGCCATATGTCAACCATTTGATGATTACTAAGATTGTAAATCATACAACAAC
>CAYRPF010000007.1:17649-40706 GCA_964426185.1 uncultured archaeon
GGTAGAATCATTCTATGGATTTTCAGTGAATATTGATTATGAAATTAGAGGTTAAGTGCATTCATCAAAAAGATTTCAATCTTTTAGAAGTTAATATTTCCATTTGCGATAACATAAAAATAAATATGTAAATTTTCTTCCATTTTTCTAACGGATAAATCAAGAACTCTTTTTAAAAAATTTAGTTATTTTCATTTTAAAATTGAAAATTCAACTAAAGTTGGGCTTGATTTATCAGATTTTTTAAGAGGGACTTAAGATGTCAAAGCGAAGAAATAAATTTTTCAATATTGGAATTTTGGTCGTTCTGATTATTGTTTCTGTCTCTGGAAGCATTAACCTTCAATACGATGCTAATTCTTCGGAAAACTCAAGCAATTCTCTCAAAAATGACCAAAATATTATGAACATTGCAGATAGTAGCAAGCGTTATAATCTTCCTGATTTTATTCTGCCAAAAATTGCCTCTGAAACAGGATACAACGAACGATTGTATGTAGATATAAATCCTGAAGGATACGTTTATTCGGAATATGGTTTTGGTGGCCCGAATATTCAACTTGCCGGAAAAACCTTGGAGATGATAAAAAATAATTTTCCGGAAGAATTTGCGGCTTTTAGATGGGGCGATTGGTGGTTGGGTTATTCAGACAATCCATGGGATTACAATTCAAGAGTAGAACTCACTTTTGAAACTGCCGACCATGAGCAAGCACGAGGATGGGCAACTTGGATGATGGATTTCGTAAATGCGTTTGTTTACACAAGTTATTATGAAGATGGCATTTCGTCTTGGGATGAGGAATGGGATGGAACGTGGCATACTATAACGAAAGTATCATTTGTAACTCATGTAGAATGGCCATTGGTCATGGAAGACTACAACAGTCTTATACCCCAAGAATATGGTGGTATTGCCGCAACTATTAATATTAGTGGAGCGAATGCGTTGAGAATGTGGATGTGGAAAGGAGGTGATAGAATATATCAATCTTTTGGGGCATCTTGGCAAAATGAAGTATCTGCATTAGAAGGCGGTTTTCATTATGAGGTTAGGGATTTTATACCATTTACAATTTTGCAACGTTCTCCTTATCAAAATTCAGAAGATCCTCTCGAAATAACTTGGAAACTTCCTGAATTATGGAATTTAAACTATTCCGCAGGATGTTGGCATGAATATCATCCAAATGTGGAGGAACCTTGGAATAAACATGAGTATTATACAGTTCGTTTGGAGATAAATGAGGGCGATTCATATTCTGAATGCTGGGTGGAATTCGTTACCACATTTCATCCGTGGGAAACTTTACCTGTTGAAAAGGTCAGGAAAGAAATTAATCCATATGGATATGAATTCACAAGTATACAAGTGCAACATGAAAATGCTTATTTCTATGATTTATATCAATATATTCCTATAATGCCAGATTTATTCCATATTTCTTTTAGAATCTCCAAAGCAGATCCGTGGAATAACCGTAATGCTTCAGTAGCTCTCTTAGATATATATTTTCTTAATCCAGGGAATCACCAAGCAAGTATTAATATTTTAATTAATGATTTACAATCTACCTATAATTGGGCTTTAACGTCAAGTTATAATTGGTCTGATTGGCTTAATTGGGGTGATTTTTATTCATCTGAATCTGATCATTGGGAAATTAAATTTAATACTTCAGATACTAGTACAAATTGGACGCAATATTTGACCGATTCATGGATTTATAGTCAAAGCGAAATGCTTAAGAATTCTAATCTAAATGAACTAGATTCCTTTGTAGAATCTCTTGATTATTATCAAAAAATGGGGGGATATTGGATGTCAGATCTAGAATGTTTTTGGAATTCTATTGATGTAATGACAAAAGATCCAATTAAAACTTATTCCGAATTTGATCTTAATCCACACACATTTGATTTTGCCTCTCAATTGGGTTGGACTAGATTGAATGTAAGTGTTGGGTTCCATCACAGCGAGTTCTATGCCAGAATTCCAATTAGTAATGATTGGGATGGATTTGATATTATCTATCCTGAATATAATAACGGCTATGGATTCAATATGTGGTACCGGTTTGACTGGAATTATTATAATGTTGAGATGCTCGAATTACAAGCTGAAATCTATAGTAACGATGCATATTATGAAAAAGATGCAACTTCCCATTATGTGAACAATTTTATGATTGATTTTGACTATAATTTCCATTCGGACACTGATGATATTATACCACCAGGAGGAGAGTTTGGATGGTATAATCAAACCTTGCAAGAACCAATTTTTTGGGGACATGAACAATTCTTGAATAAAGGTTCATACAATGATCAGGAGAGAATAACATTCAATGCTTGGGATAGCACTTGGTTGAATTTCTGGGGTAATGAAATCTATAATGGAACTGATATTAATGGAGATCCTCAGTTTTATCCCCGTTTTCCGACCAGTGAAATTGTCAATGTAACCTATGACATTTGGTGGGGTGATTTTTCTATTTGGCATGAAGATTTTCATTGGTTCTATCAAATGGAGTATAATTCCACCCAAAATTATTGGTATCATGATTTGAATACTACAATGATGGCAGATGGATGGTATAATTTAGATGCTAATATAGAAGATGCTTCTGGAAATGTAGGATACTCAGTTTCTGGGATTTTTGTGGATAATTTCAATGAATCATATGTAAATCCTGCAACTGTTGAATTCTTAGAGCCAACACCTTTAAATGGTAGTGTGGTGAATAACACGGTTACCTTTAAGTTGAATTTAACCGATGATATTGGTGTTTTTGCGGCGGTTTACACCAAAGACGGCACCGGCTATGTTTTGGATGAAGATAATTACGTGTCTGAGGGAGTCTATGAAATCACATGGGACACTTGGAAAGAAGAAGAAAACAGTTGGCATCTCTTTAGTATCACCGTCTGGGATATGGAAGGACATAAAACTATAGTTTATTACAGTTTACAAGTAGATAATCTACATCCCGGCGTAGAACCCTTTATTGAGATAATTTCACCTGCCACTTCAGGCGAAAAATTGCAAGGATTTTATACATTTGAAGTTAATATCACTGATGATTGGGGTATTTCTTCCGTGCAAGGCCGTATTGATGAAAGAGTAGAAGAAGACTTAGTTTTCAATAATATAACTCAATTATGGGAATATACTTATGATATTACTTCCCTTATTCATGGTACGCACAATTTTACTGTAAGGGTAATAGATGTTGATGAAGAGCAACACATTAGAGAAGTTTCGATTGATTTCTTTGTAGATAAGCTACCAAAGATCGAATTTATCTCACCCTCGGAGAACGGCTTAGTTTTAAGTGGTGAAATCACTTTCACTGTAAATGTCACAGATGACGAAGGAATCCAGTTAGTGCGCGTACAATTTGATTCTGAGCCCTTTGAAGCTATGACACTAAATGAAGGGACTGGTTTTTATGAAATAACACGCAATGTTACGATACTGGTTAATGGAACACATACTTTAACGGTAGAAGCACGAGATATCGATGTGTATCAGAATATTATAACCGAGACTTTGATATTTGAAGTTAATGATTCTGTTACCATCCCATCTGGTGATGATCCGATAATAACATGGATTAACCCAACAGCAGAGGGCGAACATTTAGGTGCCGAAATGTTTACTTTCACAATTCGATTAACTGATGACTACGGAATAACAAGTGTCAAGGCACAAATAGACTCTGGAAATTTCATCGCCATGTCTTATGATTCAACAGACGATGTATGGATTTTTAATTACAATCTACAATCTTTATCGATGGGGGCCCATACTATTACTATTGAGGTGATAGATAGTGATCCAACACCAAATATAGTCCAATTCAGCCGAACATTTTATGTTGAAGTAATAACCCCGCCTGATTATCGGAATGTAGTACCAGGAAATTTCACCAGTGCTGACGATATCTTTACCGATCCGATTGATTTTTCAATTGAAGTTTCAGATGATGATGGAATTGCCACCGTTAGGATTCAAATATACGAAGTAACTGGAGTTACCCTTACGGATGTGAATTCCCCAGGTGATGTGGATCTTTCCGATGTGCGAATTTTAGATGGATATCCTATGGACATGGATGAAGGAGCAACTGTAGATGATTGGACTAGATATACTAATACTTGGGATATTTCTCAAGCAAGTTCAGGGTTATATTTGGTAGAAATCATCATTGCAGATAATAGCGTCTTACAAGGGTCCACGACGGTAAAGATGCTGGTGATCGTTCGAAATTCCAGCATAGCTGAAAATCCGTTCGGTAATATTCCTGGATTTCCGCTGGAAATTTTCACTATTTTGCTCGGAATTGCGGTAATCTCGCAGTATAAACGCATTAAAAAGGTAAAAACTTAGAAAATATGGAAAAAATCACCAAATTCTTTTTTTTAGTTTATTTATTTATTTTTTTTGTCTCTCTTTTCTTTTTTCGCTTTCTTCTCTTTTCTTCTATTTTAATCGAAAGAATCGGGTTGAGCCATAAGAAATTTCTTGCACTTGTGGATTGCTTTCCAACTCTGAGATTATTTCTTTCTTTAACTTCTCAATTTCCTCCAAATCTTGAATGTTTCTCCCATTTAAAAATGTTTCAATATCTTCCTCTCTCATTGGATGTCTCCCTATAATGTCTAAAACGGCATTTATGGGATTATTTTGCAGTGAAGTAAAACCTCCTACCGGTAAATAATCCATCCGATGAGCACTTAATATTTCACGAGCTTTTATAATATTTTGTTCATCAGGAATTTTTACCCATAATTCTGCTGGTGGTCTTACCGGAACATTGACAAAAACAATGTTTGGATGGATATCTTTAATTAGAGCGGAAATTTTAGTTAAGTTTTCAATATTATCATTTATCCCTTTAACCAACATTACTTCTAAATATAAAATTCCTGAAAATTCTTCCCGAAATTTCTTGTAACCTTCATAACGCGCTTTGAAATCAATCGATTTAAGAGGTCTATTTATTTTTTTGAAGCTTTCAGCATTCCAACTGTCAAAATTGAGAAGCACCACGTCTGCAAGTGTCAATTCTTTTCGAACTTGTTCATCAGCCATAAGAGAACCATTAGAAATAACTGCTACTGGCTTATTTTGGATTTTTTTAATTTGCTTGATAATTTCACCCAATTCCTCATAAAGAGTGGGCTCTCCGTCTCCCACAATGGTAATAATATCATATTCGGATTCAGAAACTTGTGTGAGATATTCTTCTAATTCCTGTATTATATCTTGAACTTTAAAGAATAATCTGCGTTTTTTTGTATATTTTAGGGTTCTTCCAAGCTGACAATAAATACAAGAAAAATTGCACGTCTTCTTTAAAATTGGGCTGATTCCAAGCGATTGACCCAATCTGCGGGATGGAACAATTCCGAAAACGATCTTTCTCTTGAATTTAGTTTTATTCATAGATGAAGAATAATATCATCCCGCTTAAAATTTTTTCAAATTGAATTATGGTTTTCTCGCTAAATTAGTGAGAAGCACATTAACGTGATGATATTTTTCGACCATAACAACAAAAAATTACGTAATGCTAAAAAATTATATATAATGAATCCTACTGCAATATTATGAAAATAGCAAAAATCTTCAGCAAAAGCGAAAAGAATTCTGAAAATAATAAAAGTAAATTGAATGCCCCCTTTATTGGGCGACAACTGTCTAGATTTAAATTAGGAATGTCTTATTTAACTTTAGCGATGAGTAGCATCACAGCCGTTATGACAACAAAATTTGCCTATGATTCTATTAGTATTTGGATCATTCTGGCTGTATTAGTTCCAGTTGCTTTTGTAGGAACCATATTGCTCGGTTATTTTCTGGATAAACTGGATATTTCCACTCAAGATCAACGAAAAAGCAACGAAATGACCCACCGCTTTTTGCTAACAAGCGATATCAAAAATCAAGAATTTCAACTGCTTCAAACTAAAATGCTGCTGAAAGCGTTACAAAACATTAAGGAGAACAGAGATATCAATATTAATGAGATCATGCAAGATTATGAGCACTATTTAGAGAAATGGAAATCACCAGAGCAGAAGTAAGTTATTTTATTGATATTATTCTTCATTAATATGAGTGAAATGAAAATAGAATTTCATCCGATCGGCACCATTCATACACCATACAAAAAAAAAGCACCTTTTCAACCTAAATCTAATGATAAAGGCACCTTCTACCTCGAAATCCAAGAAAAATACCTAACTGGGCTTCAAGGATTGGAAAAATTCCGTTATATTTATGTATTATTTTTTCTAGACCGAATTATTCACAAAGAAAACATAAATATCGCTCACCCTCCCTTGGGGGGAGATATTAAAGTAGGTGTTTTTGCTTCACGATCTCCACACCGTCCGAATCCAATTGGATTATCTATTGTAAAATTGAAAAAAATTGAAGGAAATCGCATTTATACTTCAGGTTTAGATGCATTTGATAATACACCTATATTGGATATAAAACCGTATATTAATGACTTGGATTCCAAAAAGGATGCTAATTATGGTTGGATTAAATTTAAGAATCTGGATGATAAAGAGCATTTTATGCTTCATATTAAAGGATTACCTCATTAAATCGCATTAAGATAGAAATAAAAATTAAAAAAGTCATGAAATTGAAGTTTTATAAATAGAAGATAAATGAAATTGGTTGAAAATGGTTAATTATTCAATAATTTTTAGTTCTTTTCCAACGCGCTCCATAATTTCTAAGGCATCATCCACATCTTTTTCTGAATGCGTGGCAATAATGCTCGTCCGAAGCAATTCGTGGCCGATAGGCACTGCTGGCTCCATATATGGATTGGTATATACTCCTTCATCCAATAATCTTCTCCATAATCTAAAATTCTTAACTTGTTCACCTACAACTATCGGTACGATAGCAGCTTCGCTGTGTACGGTTTCAAATCCTAAATCTACCAAACCCTTTCGATATCTTTTTAATAATCTTCTAACGTTCTCTCTCATATAATCTCCTTTCCGAATTAATTCAGTTGCCTTTATCGCGCTGGCCACCGATGCAGGAGGCATACTGGCACTGAAAAGAAAACTTCGCGCGGTATGTTTCAAATAATTAATAACCTCCTCGCTACCACTGGCAAAACCCCCAATGCTTGCAAAAGATTTAGAAAATGTGCCTGATAAGATATCTACATTCTCATTTTTAACTTTCAAATGGTTTGGAGTCCCCTCCCCATGTTCACCTAAAACCCCTGTCCCATGTGCATCATCCAGCATTATTTTTACATCGTATTGTTTAGCCACTTCTACAATTTCTTTTAATGGAACCATATCGCCTTCGATGCTAAAAACACCTTCGGTAACCAGAAGCTTTCCAGCTCGTGGGGGTAGTTCTTTTAATTTTGCTTCCAAGTCATGGTAGTCGTTATGTTTATAAACAACAGTTTTTGCTTTTGATAGTCTGCAACCATCTATAATAGAAGCATGATTTTTCTCATCGGATATTACAAAATCTTTTGGTCCCGTTAACGCGCCGATTATCCCAGTATTTACTTGAAAACCGGTAGTAAAAGCGATAGTATCTTTATATCCGAGAAAATCGGAAAGGTCTTTTTCTAGTTTATTGTGGAGGTCCATAGTCCCATTAAGTAATCGAGATCCAGTGCATCCAGTTCCAAATTGATCAATGGCTTCTTTAGCGGCTTGTAACATTTCAGGATGGTTGGTCAATCCCATGTAATTATTACTGCCCAGCATAATCGTTTCTTTGCCTTCTATTATAGTTCGTGGTCCAATTGTCGCTGAGAATGGAACAAAATAAGGATAAAGACCATATTTCTTAAATCTCTGCGGTTCTTTGAACCGTCTGGCTTTTTTAAATAAATCTCCCATGATGACATCTACTCAATTTTACTGAGATGTTAAATAACTTTACTTGGTATTTTAAAAATATTTTGTTTCACTTATTCACTAAAGCGGTAATCCCGAAAATTGAAATAAAAATAACGAAAAATTAAAAAAATATTATGGGAGTTAAATATTAAGTAAAATTTCCGCCTTTTAAGGCTTGGTGTAGTTTTTGTGATGAACGATCTTCATTTTATTCAAGAATATAAACCGATTGCGATTAATTTTAAGGATTTTTCTTCTAAACAAATTAATATCACATATAATTTTCCTCTGTTTTGCACCATCTCGAAAATGCTCCAAACAAATCAAGAAAAGGGTTTCACTTCTGTAATGATTGAGGATGTAAAAGGAGAACAAATGCTTGGATTTGTCTATCAACAAGCTGCCGAAATATTAGCCCGATTATCGCCTTCATTATTTCCTTTAACGGTAATTGTATTCAAAGGGGTTTTTAAAACATTACCTTCTAAACAACGATTTTTAGAAATTCATCATATAATTTTAGATAATTTTACGTTTATCAATTCCAGCGCAATTGGTGGCCATGAATACTGTGAAATTCAATCTTTTCTAGATTTATATTATGGTGTATCAAGTGAACCCAACGAATATTTGTTATGGGGAAATTTAATTCATGATTATTTAGCGGAACTATTTGGGGAATTAAATTCATGGAAAATGATAAAAAAAATATCCAAAATGTCAATATTGAGGGCATTTGAGATTGCATTGGCTCATAACTGGCAGTATCTGGCAGTTTTAGGGAAATCTGAGAATGAAATTCGAGAAGAATTCTTGCAAAATTTTGCAGTCAATGAATGGGAATTTTTACAAACCCATTTTCAAGAATATCGAAAAAAATATAATTCTTTTGAAGTTTTTTGTGAAAAATTCGTGCAATCTCCTGTAATTGGATTGCAAGGACGCATTGATAGATTGATTTTAGACAATCAAAACCACCAATGCACTATTATTGAAACTAAAACTGGCCGAAGTAAACGATCTTCTCAGTTAATTGCCTATTATCAAGGTTTAACCTATGGGGTGATTTTGAATGATTTATTTAATTGGCGGATTTCCGAGATTTTAATTGAATATCCCCGTCATCCACCTTCAGAACGCTTTGCTTTTTATCCAGTTTGCCAAAAAAAAGCAGAAAGCAAGGATGTTAACAGAAATAAAAAAGATGAGAATACTAAGGAAAATGACTTTTCACTCTATGAAACGCCTGATTTTTTGCGGATCATTCAAATTCGGAACAAAATTTGGAGTTTTTTGAATGGTTTAGCTCCAAAGAAAATTCCCGATACTCCTTGTGCCCAGTGTAATTCTAAATCTAAGTGTGTGAATTATCGTTGGCTGTTTCCTGAAAAATTTTATCCACAATCAACATCAGCCATCACTCCAGATAAAAATCCTAGTTTAACTAATTATATTAGGCAAGAAATTTTAGATGATTTAATTCGCCAAAATCTCAATTTGGGTAATATTTCGCGCTCACTGAAGCAATGTTTGCGTTTTTATTTAGAATGGTTCTATTACTTTATCGATCAAGAATTTTTGATGCAAAAGCATATCAGATTGGAAAGTTTTAATAATATTTCCATTCAAGAAGAAAAAGGGCTTGCAATAGGCGGATTAAAACTAAAACTTAATAATATCGGCAAATTTCCCACAGAAAGACAAGAAAATGAAAATGGTTCAGCGCAGTATATGTTTGAGATGTATTTCACCCACCAAATTGAATCTCAAAATTCTCGATTTCGTGCAGGAGATTATGTAGTTATAACACCCGAAACTTTAAATAAATATAAAATTGGGGGTTTATCTGGCATTTTAGTGGAAATAACTGCTAATTCTTTGATTGTAAGCACTATTGAATCGTTTACAAAATTTGGATCGAATTATAATGAACAAGTTTATCGCATTGATTTTTCTGTTTCCAATTATCACCTTTGGCAGTATAAAGGAGCAATTGACCAATTTCTACAAGCAGCACTTCAACCCGCTTATCCTCATCATTCTTTACTGAGAGATATCCTACTAAATCAGCAATTTCCTCGAAGTATTCCAAAGAAATTGGATCAAATTTACAAAAACTCCAAACTTAATCAATTATCAAATGAATCTTCTGATAGTAGATCTATCATATCTCTCAATGAGAGTCAAGAAGAAGCCGTAAAATGCGCTCTTCAAGCAAAACGGTTGGCTTTAATTCAAGGTCCTCCTGGTACTGGCAAAACGACAGTTATTGTTGAAATCATTCATCGGTATTTATCTTCATTGACCTTGTCCAGTCAAGATTCACAATCACACAACTCGGGAATGTCGGGGACAACAGAAAAAAGAAGAAAAGGGACCTTAAACCGCTTCATTCAAACCAAAAATCGCTACGTTCCGCCAAGAATTCCCATCTTGTTGTGTGCTTATACTAATAAAGCGGTAGATACTGTAGTTGAAAAATTAGTGCAATCTTATCCAAAAATCAAATGTATTCGGGTGGGAAATGTTCATAGTTCTAGCTCGACTGTGGTAAAAAGTTATAATTTGGAGGTTCTTTCAACCGTAAAGAAGAAAATTCAAACCTCTTCGGGTGAAAAAGAACAGTTTACAGTAGATCCATTAAAAGTCCGAATGTTGCTGGAAAGTGCTGATGTTATCGCCACTACTACTATTAAGGCAGGAACGTTATTATTGCAACCCTATTCATTTGTATTGACAATTATTGATGAAGCGGGGCAAGTGGTGGAACCTGGTGTGTTAATTCCCTTATTGAAGGGGAAAAAGGGAATTTTAGTGGGTGATCATCAACAATTACCTCCTATTACACATTTTTCTCCCGATATAGAAGAGAAAAATCTTCAAATTTTGCAGAATTCTTCTATTCGCGAAAAATTAAATTTTGATTGGAGCAACGGCATAAATAGAAGTCTTTTTGAGCGTCTTATCCCACAATTTAAGGGTACGAACAATTTCAGTTTATTGAAAATCCAATATCGCATGCATAAAACAATTTCTCAGTTTATTTCTCAAACTTTTTATCAAGGAGAATTAATTCCTGGTGAGATCGAGGGTCGAAATATTGGAGAAATTTCTTGGTTGGATATTTTTACCAAATACTATGAAAAATTTGATCTTGAAGAAATCAAAACCCGTCTTAAATCGCCTGTAAATCAATTAATTTGGGCTTCGGAACAAAGCATGATCTTTTTAGATACTGCAGATCTTCAAGCATTTGACTCTTCAAAAATTAACTCGAAAAATATTGCTAGTTCAAAATTTAATACAACTGAAGTTAAGATAATAGCTTCTATAACTAAAGCTTTTCTCGATTTATTGCAAATATCAAACTTCTCGCAAGAAGTAATCCAAGAAATTTTCAGCAATCTTGGAATTATATCGCCTTACCGGGCTCACAACGCAAAAATCATTAAAATGATTAAAAAAACAGAAATTTTCGAACATATATCGGTGGATACGGTAGACAGATTTCAAGGCAATGAAAAAGAGGTAATTATTTACAGTTTTGTGGATTCATGCCCTGAACATATTATCAGTTCCTTGACCGCTGATTATCGACGTTTAAATGTAGCCATCAGTCGAGCCCGCAGTAAGATTATTTTTATCGGCGATTCAACCACACTTACAACCATATCTACTGAAATTTCCCCACAAACAGCAAAAATTAAATCAATTATCTCTCAATTAATAGTACATGTAAAAAAAAATGGCGGATATTGGTTAATGCAACCAAATGATTACTATTTAAATTAAAGGGAAAAGAATCGAAACTATGAATATTTTAATTATATCAGAGAAAAATAAAGCAGCTCAAGCCATTGCAGAAGCACTAGGCAATACAAAAAAAATAAAAGTAAACAAAATTGTTTCTGTTTACGAAGTTTCATCTCAAAATATCTATGTTCTCCCTTTACGAGGTCATATTCAACAATATAAAAATACCCCTCCTTATGAAAAATGGACGGCAAAAGATCCTCGCGATATAATTACCGATCCACATGCAATCGCTAAAATTCCTAATGATTATGCTGGCGCCTACATCTCTGCCCTCAAGATATATGGAAAGAAGTGTGATACATGTATTGTAGGCACTGATGCTGACGTAGAAGGTTGTAATATCGGTTTGATGGATGCCGTTCCCTTTGTTAAAGCCCAAAATCCCAAAATTAAACTGCAGCAGTTGTGGCTCAATGATTTACAAAAAAAAACCATTCAACATGCTTTTCAGCAGCTAATTCCACCCAAATGGTCGTGGGCATATTCCGGCGAAGCCCGGGCTCAAATAGATGCAATTATTGGTTTTTCCGCCACTCGAGAAGTTTCCCTGACTTTGAAACCCGTTTTAAATTCCTTAAATGTTAAATTTGCTTCTATAGGCCGTGTTCAAACATCTTTATTATATTTAATATATTTACGGGAAGATATCATCCGAAATTTCAAACCTATTCCTTTTTGGACTATTTCAGCAGATCTTCAGATAGGAAACTCAATTCTTCGAGTGAACCATCAAGGAAACAATTTTAAGGATAAAAAAATCGCAGAAACTATCTACCAAAAAATCCAACATGAAAAGTCAGCCCAACTCGAGAAAATCCAAACGAATACGCGTGAGATTTCTCCCCCTCCACCTTTGAATACCTCTCGAGCTTTACAGTTGATTACAAAAAATTTAAAGATTAACGCTAAGCAAGCATTGCAGGTTTTAGAAGAGTTATATTTGAATAAAATGATTACCTA
The DNA here is from genome assembly GCA_964426185.1 of uncultured archaeon. Lineage (GTDB taxonomy): Archaea > Asgardarchaeota > Lokiarchaeia > Sigyniarchaeales > Promethearchaeaceae > Harpocratesius. Next base: position 30,331 of record CAYRPF010000007.1, read on the forward strand.
CCCTCGCACCGATTCGGATGTTTATTCGCCAAATTATGATCATAAATCTACCTTGCAAAAATTCTTAACACATTCTATTTACGGCAATTATACTGTAGATTTATTCAATAAAAAGCGCATATCGCCGCGTCAAGGGCGTGTGAATGCTGGAGATCATTCTCCCATCAGTCCTTTAAAATCTTTGGAGCCGGGTGCAAAAGAATTTGAAAATTCCCGCCAAGAACGAGTATATAACTTAATTACACGATATTATTTGGCTCTTTTTGGCGAGAAGGCAAAGGAAGCCGACACACGGGTACTTTTCGATATTAAAAAAGAAAAATTCTTGGGACAGATCAAAATTCTATTATCCTCTGGATTTTATACTATTGCTCCTTTTCTTTCTCCAAAATATGCATGTTCTATGCCAGAATTGACCAAATTTGTGGATTCAAATCTCCCAAAACCGTCATTTCCGATTAAGAAATTAAATTTTAATGAAAAGGAAACCCAACCACCTCCTCGATATACCGATACATCTTTACTTCAATTAATGGAGCAAAAAAAGCTTGGAACCAAATCCACTCGCCCAGCCATGATTCAGATTCTAATCGATAGGCAATATATTCAACGGAAAGGTCGTTCTATATATCTGATGGATTTAGGATTTCTATTGATTGATGCTTTGAAGACCATTTGGACTCCTTTTCTCGATCCTTCTTTTACTGCAAAAGTAGAAAACTTATTACAGCAAGTTCAAAACAATCAAATAAAATTCGATTTTGCAGTCAATACCATTAAGGCGGAATTTTTGCAACTTTTTGACCTGTTCCGAACTCAAAGATCCAAAATTCTTAGTAAAATGCAAGCCATTCAACAAACTGGAAACGTTATTCGGGGAAGAAATAACAAAATTATCTCTTCTAATGCTTCAAACAAATTATCTGGTAAATCCCAAAGCAATTATCTTACTAATACAAATTCAAAGACAGGAAATTCAGCACCAGCACCACTCACCACAGCCATGTGTCCAAAATGCAAAAATATTCCCATGAAATTAGTAATCAGCCCACAAAAGAAGAAAAAATTTCTAGTATGCACCGATCCCAATTGCCAAACATACCTAAGTCTCCCACAAAAGGGAACACCTCGATTATTAAGGGCCACTTGCTCGATTTGCAATTTCAATATTGTAAAAATCAGCACTTCAAAAAATGGGCATAAATTCCACTATTATATTTGTCCTCTCTGCTGGAATCACGGATTAGCTCATCAAACGGGTGAAGGTTTCTGCAGCAGTTGCAAAGCCTATCATATCGTAAAAGGAAAATGTGTTAAACGCTGATTGTGGGTGTGGAAAGGTTTCTTTGATATTTGTTTGCACCGAAGATCCTAATAGGAAGCAAGTTCAAATTAATACTATAATTGATCCTAATAGGAAGTAAGTTCATGCCTCAACCAACAAAAGAAGAGCAAAAGAAAAATCCAAAAAAAAAAAAGAATTCGGAATTTAAAAAGAAATTAATCATTTTAGCCAAATTCTTAACTCGTAGTCTAATGTTACGGGTGTTTATCTTGGTATTTTTCCTAAACTTGTTGCTGGGTGTAATTTACTCCATATTAGAAGGAATTCCATTTTATTTAGGTATTTATTGGGCTACAGATACTCTTACAAACACGGGTTCTGGGCTTGTACCTCCATCTCAAACCCGTACATGGCTGTTAACCACTTTTTTTATGTGGATTGGTTTAGGCATCACATTATTGTTTGTTGAGTTTGTTTATGTACATATTTTTCAAAAACTAAAGGGGGACCGTGAAATAAAATTCTCGAATCATATTATATTGATAGGTTGGAATCCAAAAGTTCGTCATTTCCTTAAAAACTTGCCTGGAGATTTAGGTGGAGATCATAATTACGTGTTAATTGCGGATATTAAAGATCGTCCGTTTGATTTACCTAAGGTGGTAGAATTTATTAGAGGAAATCCAGAAGAAGAGCGAATTTTGAAGCGTGCTGGAATTGAGCGCGCTCAGCAAGCGATGATTGTTGTAGAAGATGATGCAGAAGCGGTTTTAATTGCCATGACGATTCAAAGCTTGAATATTGATGTAAGAATCAGCGTAAATTTGCAGAATGAAGAAAATGTTAAACATCTTAAGAGATTAGGTATTGAAGAAATTGTTTGCGATGAGGAATTAACGGGAAATGCTTTAATCGAAGCGTTTTATAAAAATCAAGAAGATTATTTTTTGTAATAAACGAAATCTCAGAAATTTTCAGTACCCAGCAAGAAAATTGTTTCAATTTGTTCTATAGGAAACATCATAAAATGTTCATAAGAAATAAGAATATTTGATTCATGGTTATTATTTTCTATTTCTTCTTCAAATATGCCCTGATTCTCATGATTTTTCGACAGTGAATCATTCTGATTCTGATCACTACTTTCTTCTACTTTTTCTTTTAAATAAGGGATTCCCCCGATGATGATACAATCGTAGAAGACTAGATGCATATCTTCATCTCCCACCAAGCGATCTCCAATAATAATTCCGTGATTTTTTAAAATGGCTACTGGACGGTGGAGTATTTCACCAGCTACAAAATCTAAATGATCAATGAGTTTAGAACCAGGGTTATGGTAAAGAACTGCGGTATGTAATAGACGGACAATATTTGGATAAATCGCTGAAAAGCGCGCACTGTCAAATTCTTTGATAATTTCGGGAGTTAAACGAACAATATAAATAATATCATTGAATGAATTGAGATGTAATTTCTGTTCAGTAGAAAAGGCTCTGCCTTGGCGTAACCCTACGGCCAAACCTGAAATATCCAGAAAAAATTCGTTAATCACCACATGGTCGGAGAAAATCATCTTAACAACTTGATTCTGCAATTTTATGATAATTCCCCCTGTATATTCTCCTGGATGTAGTACATTAGCATATTTATCGTAAATAATAATAGGATCGGGGTTTTCTTCTGTTTCCATGGTGTGATTTTCTCCCACTCTAATTGTTTTAAATTAATCAACACCTATATATTTTTAGCGCTTGGGTGTATGATTTACTTATGGATTTTTCGGAAACAGAGAAAGCGCTTTTGAATCATCTTCAAACCTCTTTAGGTCCATTTGAAAAATTCGTAGCTAAAATGGATATTGAGGAAGTCCTCCCTCTTGTTCCCGATCGAGCTTATGTCATTGATAAGATTTCTGAACTTCTAAATAACCCCCAGAATAATGTTATTATTCCCATTATTGGGGAAGTTGGCATGGGTAAAACTCACTTATGCTGGCAAATTAAAAAATCTTTAGATATTCATGCAATTCCAGTTTTCTTAGAAATTCCAGAAGAAGCTAAATTTTTCTATTATAATTTATATACTGAATTGGTGGAAAATCTTGGAGCCGAGAGATTGCGGGATCTATCCATTCAAATATCTGATTTATGGGGTGCACAAGAGAAAAAATATGGGCTCTTTCGTTCCAGTAACGTCGATAGAGTCCTTTCTCGAGCTAAAGAAAGTAAGTTATTTAAAATGAGCGAACATCCTTCAGAGCTTGAAGATGTAATGCGCTGTATTATAACTCATGCCATCGATCCAGATAAATCTCATTCCGCAGAACGTTGGTTATTGGGTGAGGTTATGGATCCTGATGAACTATATTATTTAGGGCTTTCTACTAATCTAAATGCCCCCTTTGTAGCAATGGAGTTATTACAACTGTTATTAAAATTTCTTCCCGAGGGTTTACTATTAATAATCGATGATTTGGATGAATCTTGGTCGAGATATAATAATCCATATCATATTGAAGATGACTGGACCATGATACCTTTCACTTCAACCATATCAAATAATCAAGGGCTTGAATCTTCCACATCAGAAATTAAAAATGGAGAAAAACAACATTTGGTCAAAATTCCCGATTTTTTTCAAGATTTATATCAACTTTTTGCAACTTTTCCCAATATACACTTGGTCTTTACCATTAAACCTGATAACGAAGGAGAAATCATGCAGTATTTTGAACCATTAATTGAAGAAACGGAAGCAATTAATAGCATTATTTTACCTGCATTCTCGGAAAATGATCTTAAAAATTTCTATAATTCAGCAATTCAAATTTACTGCAAATTAAAAGGATTAAATTATAATAAGATTACGCCGCTTTTTCCGTGGAATTCCGAATTCTTTCACCTTATTTATAATAAAACTAGTGGAAATCCACGTAAAATCATTCGCAAATTGCAAGATGCGTTTGATTATTACTTATATGATCGTAAGCCTGTGGATAAAATAGTAAATTTAATCTAATTTTTCAAAAAATTGAGCGAATAGTGATGATAGATATTAATTTTTCATCGAAAATTTTGAGTAATAACATAAGATTGTTCGTAATGACTTGGGAAATTTATGGTTTTAAATATAATGGTTCAAAATACGATTTCTCACCTATTACTCAATTATTAGTTGAACAAATAACTCAGAAATATACTCTGGATACCATTAAATCTCATCCTATTATCCGAACATTACGACAATTCTATTGGCAAAAACTGCATATTGACCCTACCAAAATTCGACCTTCAAGTGAAGCTCTAGTTCGAAGAGTTCTCCGTAAACATTCTCTTCCCACCATTTCTCCTTTTGTAGATGCATATAATTGGGCGAGTGCATATAGTTTCATTCCTATGGGAGCTTATGACTTAGAACATATAATTCCTCCTTTAGAATTGCGTTTATCCGTTGAAGGTGAATCATTTACTCCAATAGGAAAGGCAAAAACCATCTTACCGAATAAAACTTTGGTATTGGTTGATTCCGAGCAAAAAATCATCTCTCAATTTCCTTATCGCGATTCACAACTCACGAAAATTACACCACACTCACAATCTCTAATTCTTATAGCCTGTGGTGTAGAAAATATCCCACAAAAGCAGTTAATTTCAGCATTAGCTAAGACTAAAGAGCACCTGAATTGGTTTGCGCAGCAAGGCTTACTTCAATATAAAGATGGTGGATTTAATTTTTTTAAGTCGTAAGAATTAATTTTTTAAAGGAAAACGTTTTTTATTAGCGTTTTCTTCTCATGCTCATATGTCGAAGAAGCGATCAGATAAATTCTCAAAGAATAATGAGAAAGACACATTTAATCAGATTTCTAAGCCTAATTCTAAATCAAATAATCCAAAACCTTCTAAAAAATTAACAGTAAACATCAATGAAAATAAATCTGAGAATCTTATTTCTTATAAAGGAATTACAATTCGTGGAGCACATCATTCTGAAAGTTATGATGAATATCTTGAATGTATTTATCGTCTTTCGTTAAATAACCCCGCAGGTTGGGTTAAAAATGGTCAAATAGCAAAAAAATTAAATGTTAAAGCACCATCTGTTACAAACATGCTCGAAAAACTCTCAAACGCCAACTTGGTCGATTGGAAACCTCGTAGCGGAATACGACTAACTGAATTAGGTCGAGAAAGGGCAAAAGAAATCGTGTTGTATCATAGCATTATTGAGATTTTTCTTTCCCGTGTTTTAGGGATGACCGATCCAGAGCAAATTAACGAGATAGCATGTGATTTTGAGCATCATATTACTAAAGAATTTAGTGATCATTTAATTGATTTATTGGGAATTTCTAAAGATTTGAAAAATGTTAATAATTTTATTTTAGAAGACAAATTACCTATGCATATTGAAAGTCGACCGATATATTCAGAGAAGCAAGTATTTTCTCTTCTTCATGATTTTTATTCAAGATTAAAAGCACGAATAGAGTCTACACCTTTAACCTCTTCCATTTTAAAAGAAGAATATCAAAATTTTGTTGCAAGCTTACAACACTAACAAGGAAAAGAGAAAAAATAAATGAAATTATGCGGTTAAATAGCGGTATGCATCCAGTAAAGGACTACAACCACCGCATCTTATACATCCAGCTTTGTGTTTTAATGGATTAACACCGTATTGCAAGCATTTTTTAGCAGCAAAATCCACTATCTTAAAAAAATCATCTGGATGTGTATAATGATCTCCCAAATTCGTTCCAGGAATAATTCGAACTGGTGTGATTAAAGGTACTACACCAATTTTTATCACTTTTTCAAGCTCATGAAGAAAGCGGTCTAAATCTGGTTCAAATCCCGTAATGATGAAAGAGCTGACTTGATTTTGATCAAAAACATTGATTGCCTCTTTCCAATGATGAAAATAAATCTCTTTACTTATCTTACTTTTACCAGGGCAAATTTCTTTCCGGATTTCATCATCCAGAATTTCAAGATGTATACCTATAGTATCGGTTCCTGCATTTTTCAATCGACGATACCAGCCTATATCTTGCATGGGTTCTATTTGAATATGAATTTGTAAATCTGGAAAGACAGCCTTAAGTTGAGAAACCGTTTTTTCGAAAATTGCCATTCCCTTATCTTTTGTGGGTTGTGTACCTATGGTAAGGGTGATATGCTTTGCATAATTCGGATTTTCATTTTGAGCAGATTTAATAGCTTCAATTAATTGATCCGTGGATTTTTGTTCAATAGTAGCACCCGATTTTAAAGATAGTTCAATACCGCAGAACTTACATTGTTGACCGCCCCGCCAATAACAGCACTTTTGTTGAATTGTGGAAGCAATAGTCTCATCTCCATGCAGTAATGCAATTTTCTTCAGTAAAATTCCACTAGATGAATTAATAGTATAGTATTCAGGGGTAGGAATCAGTTTAATAGATGGCCACGGCTCGGAAATTTCAAGTTGTATTTGCTTTTTGTATTCACTTGACGGGGAAGAAATTTTTGGATCAAATTCTAATGGTTCTTTCCTCTTGACTAGTTGAACTTTCAAATCTTCTGAAATATCAGCTATCTCCCATCTAGAATATGCAGAAGGAGCATGATATAAAGGTGTATTAACAATTGATCCATTAATAAATTTGAAATATCTACCACCTGCTGGACCTGCACCTCCTCTTCTTCCAAAATCAAATTTAATACCTTTTGCTCGGATTTTTTCGATGGTTTGTTCGGTAATCTGCAATCCGTTGCACAACATCTCTGTTTTCATTTTAAAAATTTCAAGTAAGTCTTCTTTCATAGTCATTAATCTCAAAAGGATTAATTTCCAAAAGTAATTTAGGGTTCTGATTTATTTCAAAAAGTAATTTAGGGTTTGAAATTTTACTAGGAATATCCTCTCATGTCACTTAAAATTCTTCTCATTTATTTTTCTGGAACTGGTTCTACTGCTGAATTTGCTCTTAATCTGGGAGATTTTATTCAAGAAAAAGGTAATACCGTTGATTACATCCGATTGACTCGTAAAGTTATGGAAAAATCAAAAGAAAATTTTGACAAATACGATTTAATTGGTTTTGGATCCCCAGTCTGGTCATGGAGGACCCCTAGAATTATTACCAGATATGTTTCCACCCTTAAACTTCCAAAAATACCGTATTTCAACTTTTTTTCCTGTGGAGGTTCCCTTGGAAACGCCCCATGGAGTCTGTATAAAGCACTTAGAAATTCTGGTGGTATCTATCTTGGTACAGTAATTGCCACTGGAACCAATAATATTCGAAGTTGGCGCCCTAAATTAGATAAGCCGGGAGATCAATTTAATGAACTTAATAGCACAGAAATTCAAACTTCACAAAAATTTATCTCAAGTTTGCTTGAACTATTACATCATCAAGAATTAAAGGAAGGTCCTGCCCCACCCAGGATATGGTACTGGTCTTTAGTAAATTCAGTTTTTTCATATCCCTTTGAAATGCGCAAGTTTGTTGGGACTAAAAAAATTAATCAAGAAAAATGCACTAAATGTGGTTTGTGTGCAACTCGAATTTGTCCTTCCAATGCAATTTCTATCGGTTCAGATGGATTTCCACAAATAAATGAAAAACTCTGCTATGGATGCCATGGATGCATAAATCTCTGTCCTACTTTGGCGATAAATACTAAATTATCTCAATCTCATCATCCATTCACCAACTATGGAAAAAATATACTTAAATCATTTTAACCTGCTAAGAAGAAAGTAAAAATAAAAAGAGAAAAGAGAAAAAAACACTAAGTAATAAAAATTAAACAGTTATGAATTTGCTGATATGAGGAAGTGGTACTTTAGATATCCAATTCTTATCTTGTGCGTCTAGTAATACAATTCGAGTAGTCGTGCACAATTTTTTATCTGCAATTTGAAATGCTCGTTTAACTTCTTCAACATGTTTCAAAGCACAACCGCATTGCATAATCACATCTCCTGCACGAGTTCGAGCACACTTTCCTACTGGTCTTCCAAAACCGTTTCTCATTCCAGATGATAGCCGGTCGGCTCCAGCGAAAGACATCATTGCATGTTCTCGATAAGTTGTATATGGATGCTTACGTATCTTCAAGTGAAAATTTGCTCGACCGATCTTTTTTTGAAGACGACGATTTATTGAAGTACGAACTGCTTCCAGAGCAAAATGACTTATATTAATATTATGGTTAGAAATCATGCCGATTGTGACTTCCCAATCAATTTTTTTCCGGTTTCCAATATCAAAAAGAGTAATTTTTGAATCGGCGCCACCTCGAACAAATTCTCGTCGATGTGAACGGCTACGTTTTTTTTGATAACCTTTGGTTTTGAACACTGAAAAACATTTCCATCTGCGTTTAGCCATTAAAATCACAATTTCAAATATAATTATGAGAGTGAATGAGGCATATAATAAAATTTTTTTGAAAATAGGGGGGAAAATTAATATAAAATGGAAAAAATCAAATACTAAGAAGATCGAATGAATATTTTTCTCTGATAATAAGAAATGGCCAGTTAAAATATTTCAAATATAGTTTTAAGCGCAAGATAAAAGTCGACAATATTTGTTGATTAAGGAATAAAGTAAATTCATTTTAAATAAATTACAAAATTAATTTCACATTCAAGGGAAAACCTCTTTTAGGATGGTTCGCTGAGATTAGTTGATGGGAATTTTAGAAGACTTTCAGTGCTTTTTTGCGCCTAAATCTATTTTAATCATTGGAACATCACGAAATGAATATACAGCAAATGGTGTGGTGTTGAAAAATCTTTTAGAAGCACGGTATAACGTCCCACTCTTCATTTTACATCCATATACCAAAAGAATTATGAATATTCCTACGATTCAATCTTTAGCAGACCTTCAAACGATAACTCCCAAACCTGAATTAGTAATTATCCTTACTCGACATAATTTGATTGAAACCCTCGAAGCTCTTGGACAAAATGGAATAAAATATGTTTTACTTCAGACGGACTTAATTTATATTTCGAAAGAAACGGAATATGAGAAATTAACATTACAAATTCGAGAAATCGCTTCCCAATATAATCTCCGCATCTTGGGACCATCTATGATCGGGATTATTGATTTTTTTTCTGGATTTACTTCATCAATCATTCCAATTCGATCTCATATCCTTCAGATGACCCGAAAAAACAAGTGGGAATCAGGTGTAAGTTTTTTTGCTCAAAGTGGTGGACTTTCTGGAGCATGTGGATGGTGGAATCTACCCCAACCTGTTCCTTTTGCAAAAGTTTTTCATATAGGCAAGCAAATTTTAATCACAGAAGCAGAAATGCTGGAATTTTTGTTTAATGACCCCCAAACCCGAGTGATTACCTTATATTTGAAATCCATTTCCGCTGATTTAATAAGGGTAGCCAGAAAATATATGGGAATTAAGCCTATTCTCTTTAAATATGTTGGAAAAGATCAAAATAAAGAATATAAATTTCAGCAAGCAGGCGCTTTAGAAGTTGAGAATTATATCGAATTGTTTGAATATGCCAAAGTTTTGATGTGGTGCCCACCGCCTTCAAATGATAAAGTCGGTATTATAGGTCCTTCTTCTGGAGCCATAAATCTTTTGATTGCAGAAATGCGGAGACAAGAAATTCATTTGGCTTTATTACGAAAAGAAAATCGCGATTTCATTCTTTCTCGAATCGGTGGTTCAACTTGTGAGTTGGGAAATCCAGTTGACTATTGGCCTCCAAAAGAATTTGTGGGAACTCAAGTGTGCCAAGTATATTTTGAAGCCAGTAAATCCCTTCTGCGCGATCCAAATGTAGGAACATTATTCTTAGCATTAGAATTCTTTACTGAAATTGAATTTGATTTCGGAATTTTTGAAACGATCCAAAAGAGATTTCCTGAAAAACCAATTATTGCAATATTGATACAAGCGGAACATGAAGGAGCTCAGCGAATTATTCAAATAGGTAATGAATTGCATATTCCTGTATTTATTAATGAAGTAGAAAGGGGTGTGCGAGCCTTAAAAATTTTGTGGAAGTATTATAATAAAATACATCGTTCCACTCAAGAATGAAATAT
>CAYRPF010000007.1:40806-48414 GCA_964426185.1 uncultured archaeon
TCCTCCCAAGTTCCTGAAACAAATTGCAATTTCCAATTTTCTTGCTCCGCAATATATTTTAACAAATCGGGAAAAATCTCAACCCATTCGCTTTGATCATTAGAAAAAACTTTAACCAGAGTTTTTATTTTTATGTCAGTATTTTTTATAATGTTCGTAAAAAGATTTACTTTTATTAATTAAAATTGAAAAAAAATGATTTGAACAAAATAAATTAATTATCTCCAAAAATTCGCTTCAATCCACCAGGAATATTAGCGTTTCCGGGTGAATTAAATAAAGCATACGGATTTTTCCCACAAGAAGTGCATTTTTCTCCGATTATGAGGAAAAACTCGAAATTATCATGAAGAGTAGAACGACATTCTTTCATTGATTTTAAGTGCACCTTATGACCGCACTCACAATGGATTCCATCAAATTTATCAAAATTCGGGATAATTAAACTTGGATTTTCCACATGGGAAAAATCTGAAACATTTAATAACCCTTCAGGCAAACGATATTCACTTTTTGGGGGGATTAATTGTTGAAATTCGACCAATTGTCCGTCGTCATTAAATTTAGCATTTTGAATAAAAATAAATAAATCATTTTCTTCATCTTCTTGAATTCCACTGGATCCATAATTATGAACTACTTGTGGTCCCATTCCATCTGGGTATTGAAATTGATAAACTGATCGTAGTGGAGATCCTCGGGTACCGCCTTGATTTCGCATAAATTGAACGTTTGAATAGCCTTTTGAGAATAAAATAAATTGAATCTTTTCTAAAGAAACATTATTAGTTAATAAACGATCTCGGACATCATCAATCACATCTTGAATGAAAATCTTTACTTCTTGGATATTCTCATACTGAGATTCCACTACTTTAGCTTCATGTGCGGCTCTAAATTTCTCAAAACGCTTTGTTAACAAGGTCCTCATTAATTGGGGACCCAAGCACATAAGCAAAAATATGGGAATCAACCAATTTCTGCTTCCTTCTTGTCCAAAAGCAAATAGTATTATAAAATAGGCAATCATGGAGGTTACCATAATGATTATACTAAATTGCTGAATTTGCTTGTTGATATGAGATTTAACACCATTTTGGCGAGCAGTTTCTTCAGCTGCACCAATAATATCATGAACTTTTTCATCTACTTTCATTCGTTGATATTCCTCACGAATAAAGAGTCGCCCGCCATCTGCAGTTTCAGGTACAGGTTCAGTCTCTTCGCCAATAAGTGGAATGATAAGTTCTTTCTTGTATTTTTCCATCAATTTGGGTTGAAAAATTAGATCCATTGGGTAATTGATAGCATAATCGTAAACTTTGATAATACCTAATTCTTTTTCTAAGATCTCTTGAAATTGAAGGTTCGTAGGATCTTTCGGAGGTTCTTCTGAAGATTTTAGTTGATCTTCTTTCTTTTTCTTAAATAGCCTAAATTTGGACTTTTTCTTGTCTGATTCTGAATAATCAGAATTTTCATTATTAATTGGATTTTCCATTATACTAATTTCCACATCCTTATGTATACCATAATTATTGAGAAAATAAAAGCGGAATTCTATTAGAAATTTTGGAATAAACTTTTTGAAGAAATAAAAATTATCTCAACCATTCTTGGAGGATTTTGAACAATGCGCGTTTTAGCAAAAATCGAAGAAAACTGCGTTGCATGCCATTCATGTGAAGAAGCTTGCAGCAATCTGTATTTTAAAGAAAAAAACCCATTGAAGGCGGCTTTACGAATTATTGAAGCACAAAATGATACCGATCCTCACCACATCGTCACATGCACACAATGTGGTCAATGCATCAATGCATGTCCAACTCTTGCTATCTCGCAAGCTAAAAATGGTGTGGTGCGCATTAACAAAAAAATGTGTGTTGGTTGCCTTATCTGCGTGTCTGTTTGCCCTGAAAATGCTATGTTTTTTCACGACGATGAGCAAGAACCGTTTAAATGTGTCGCATGCGGAGTCTGCGTAAAAAATTGCCCAACAGAGGCTTTATATATTAAAACCGACTAACTTGAGGTGTAAAAGATGGAAAACGAAACAATTCAAAAATTAAAAGAAGCTCGCACTCTGTTAGCAGAATGGACTTATGAGCTGCAGACCATCAACAGAGGCTATTGTAATCGAACTTTGTATATTAATATTTCTGATAATCAGATTGAGTCTAAGCCAGTCACTCCCGAAATGAAAGAAAAATTTGTGGGAGGTAGGGGTTTTGGATTATATTTATTGTGGAACGCGGTGAAATCTACAACTAAATGGAACGATCCCGAAAATGAAATAGTGATTGGAACCGGGCCTATTTGTGGAATAACTCAATACCCTGGTTCGGGAAAATCATTGTTAGTATCAATTTCTCCTTTAACAGATATTGTGATTGATAGTAATGTGGGAGGATATTTTGGGCCTTATTTGAAATTTTCTGGCTGGGATGCACTGGAAATTCAGGGAAAAGCAGCAAATGATATCATAATTTTCATTGATGGAACAACTGGAAAGGTTCGAATTGAACAAGCTCCCTTGGAACCAATAGATACTCATCTTTTGGCAGAGCAATTAACCGAGATGTATGCAGACGATGAAAAAGATAAAAGGAATATTTCTGTGGTATCCACCGGTCGAGCTGCTAATCATGTTCGTATGGGTATGTTGAATTTCTCATTCTATGACCCACGTCGAAAGAAAACAAGAGTTAAACAAGCTGGTCGCGGAGGAATTGGGCGGGTTTTCCGAGATAAAAAGATTAAAGCTATTGTGATTAAGAATAAAGAAACTAAGGGAAATTTAAATAATCCCGCTAATAAAACGTTGATCAATAAGGCTGGTTTGCGTTTACACCGTGAAATTCAGCAATTAGATAATAAGCAGAATCGAATGCGTCAAGTTGGCACCGCAAATATCATTGAAATTATGGATCAATATGATTTACTTCCCACTCATAATTTTAAATTTGGAGGTCATCCAGATGCCAAAAAAATCTATTCTAATGTATTTAGAGATAATTATCTCACCCAAGGATTACCCGATGGATGCTGGTATGGCTGTTCAATGGCATGTTCGAAAGCTGCGGATAATTTTGAATTAAAGACAGGTCCTTACGCGGGACAAAAGGTGACTGTGGATGGTCCAGAATATGAAAATGCCGCTGGATTAGGTGCTAATCTGGGATGTTTTGACCCTCAATTTGTCTTAGAAGCGAATTTTTATTGTGACACCTACGGAATTGATATTATCTCTTTTGCCACCTCTACAGCGTTCGCTATGGAATGTTATGAGAAAGGAATCTTGAACTCGGAAATTACAGGTGGTATTGAGTTGAAATTCGGAAACTCTGCTGCTGTCTTACAAATATTACATCAAATGGCTCGTGGTGAAGGATTTGGTGTAATCATAGGACAAGGTATTCATCGGATGAAAAAGATTTTTATAGAAAAGTACGGAGCCGATCACAATTTTGTGAATGACATCGGTATGGAGCAAAAAGGTTTGGAATACTCAGAATATCAAAGCAAGGAATCACTTGCTCAGCAGGGAGGCTATGGGTTTACCAATAAAGGTCCGCAGCATGATGAGGCTTGGTTAATTTTTATGGATCAGGTCAACAACCAAATCCCTACTTTCGAAGATAAGGCAGAAGCTCTCCATTATTTTCCAATGTTCCGAACTTGGTTCGGCTTAATGGGGTTATGTAAATTGCCGTGGAACGATATTACGCCCGCCAGCAATAAAAATTATCCTCCATCTGAAGCAGCGAAAGTGCCCGAACACGTGGAGAACTACTGCTGGGTATATGAAGGAGTTACGGGTGAGAAGTTAACTCCCGAAAAACTCATTCTACAGAGCGAAAGGGTCTACAATTTCCAAAAAATCTTCAATATTCGATTAGGTAAGGGTTTACGTGAACATGATGCGGTTCCTTACCGGGCAATGGGTCCAGTCACCGAAGAGGAGTATCTTTCCCGCGAAGAGCGGTATGATAAGCAAATGAAAGAATTAATAGGCGTGGATCCAACAGGTAAAACTGTTGTCGAGAAGATTGCAATCACCCGCAAATATCGAATGGAGCAATATGAGAAATTAATGGATGCAGTTTATCAACGCCGTGGTTGGAATAAGAATGGAGTACCCACTATTGAACATTTGAAGAAAATTGGAATGGATTTACCCGAATTGATTAAAGTGGTAAAACCCTTACAGTAAAAATTTTTTTACTCATTTATTTTTACTCTTTAATCTGAATTTAAATTCAGCGAATTTTGGATATTATTTTCAATTTTGAATTCTTTATTTACTTGAGAATAAAAAATGATTCGAGTGAATAATAGAGATTTTGAATGGTTTGAAGGTCTCACTGTTAAAAAACTCTTAGAATTAAAAACTTATACCTTTCCAGAAATCGTTGTTAAAATTAATGGTGAATATATTCCTCCTGAAAAATATACAGCTACTATCATAAAGGATGGAGATGAAGTGTTAGCCCTCCATATGTTCGGGGGTGGATAAAATCCTAATGATTATTTTTTCTTGATCAAACTTGATCACATTTAAATTAGCTGCGGTTTCAGTCTTTTTACATTGAATCCAGAATTTTCTTAGTGATATCGTAAAACGTGAAATCCTTAATAACCTTCATCTGGTTGAATACGTATTTCCTGGGAGATGGAGTATAGTTAATTATTTTTTTTTCTTTTAAATATGTTAACTTTTTTACTTTATCTTCTTTGTAGTCTGCATACTCTGGGTATGTGCTGATAATAACTGCATTAAACTTTCGGTGAGCGCAGAATAAGGTAGAATGTGAGTTTAATTCTTTGATTATGGCATCATTTATTTTAGTGGTGGGAGTGAACTTCAGGTGATAAAAAACCAACAGTTTGAAACCGATCTTATTCAAATTAGGTATGGCTTTAATTCGTAAAACATCTTGTTCCAAGAATTTTTTCTTAATTCGAGCAACTGTATGTCGAGATAGCTCGACTTCATCCCCAATTTGTTGCATGGTCGCTTTGGGATTAGCTATTAAAGCAATTAAAACCCGTTTTTCTTTATCATTTAATCTAATGGGTTCATTATTATTAAAGCATGGCTTAGTTGTTGGTGGTGGCATCATAATTCCAAAAAGCGATTGAGAAAAATGATCATATAATAATCGTGAGTAATCGAAAAATTCATCGATTGTACTTATCGAAAATGGAAAAATCACCTCGTGAGGAAATTCTTTTTCTAATAAACCTTTTTCCCCGAAAGTTTCAGTTCTGGTTTCGTTAATTGCACAAAAATCGCTGTAATTTCTAGTAAAACTTAATGAAAAGCCCATTTCTGGGGCACCAACCGAATAGAAAATTTCTTGGGCAATTTCGATTTTTTCTTTAGTTATTTCAACACGATCTTCAAAATTTATAGTCGGATTAAACGAGGTAAAAATAATTCCCAGCATTTCTACTCCCAATCGGTTAAGTTGGGGGATGTAATGAATAGAATAATAATTATTTTGTTCCAATCGTTTCTTTATAGATGTCAGAGTAGAATCTTTCATTTTCAGTAAAGAAGCCAGTTCTTTATCAGTTTTTTCGGGATGGCAAACTATTCCATATAAAACTCGTTCTTCGTTCGACGTTAAAATTTTGGAATCCATCATAACATAATCTCAACCATGTAATACTGAATTTTCCAATTTCCAATTTGACTAAAAATTACTTACATGAAAATAGATTCATACTTAAAGTTTCCTTAATTGGGTAAAAATTTGTATATAGATTGACCATTATTATAGAATTTGCATCGTCAATTTATGTTTTTGCTGGTTTACATAACGATGAAGCACTAGTGGAATAGGTTAATATTTTTGATACTATACGTTCAGCAATATGAAAAAGAGGATTCTGCATGATTAAGGAATGAATTAATATATGAAAATGTTGGGATGGGTAAGAAAATATGATTTAGGTAAGAAAAGCATTGCAAAAATGGGCTAAATTTAAATTAAGGGCGGAATCTTTAAATAGTTGTGTTGATCTTAAGAATTTGGAGAAATCTTCATATTTCGATCATACTATTGCACTATTTAGGTTTATAACTTTTAATTCTCTTAAACTTAGAACTTAAAACAAACAAAACGCAAATCTGAATCCATGATCGCATATTTCGGGCTAAAGTCGTGTGAAAACAAGTTTGAAGGCAAGGTAGAATATAATAATACTTCTCCCGTCCCATAACAACCACAACTTTTTTTTGACAGTTCTCCGGAACTTTTTTTCTTTTCATTTTTCATTTTTTACCAAATTATCTATAATATTGACTTTTCTGAAGATATAACATCCCGTTTAAAACTTTCTTATAGCGAGTTTAGGCTTTTTTCGTAATTTGTCGAGAGGCATGCTAACGGCTTAACGTAGTAATACTAACCAACTATGAGAAAAGTAGAAAAAAAAGTTATGTGTATTAATTACGGAAAAGCATTTTAGTGGGCACTTGATTTTCTAATCAAAAGAATTAGGTTAAAATATTGTCGGGATAAATAATTATAGAATTCATTTTAAATTAAAATCAATACAAATTAAAAGTATCAGGAAAATGATTGTTATGAAAAGAAGTGAAATATTTAAAGGAGGAAGTGCCTTTGTAGTTCTTATAATTTTGTTAGAAGTGTTTTCATTTCCACTTATGGGATTTCCTCCCTTAGGCTCTCTTTTTTTCCCGGGAAATAGTGTCTGGGAAAATCAAATTGATTTAGAAGCAAAGTCGATTATCGAGGAATCTTCCCTAACTCATTCAGTTACTGTTTATCGTGACCAATATGGGATACCACACATCTTTGGAAAGAAGGAAAGTGATGTCATTTTTGCTTTGGGATATACAATGGCCCAAGATCGCCTTTTTATGATGGAAATGGCCCGTTCAATTACTCGAGGAAATATGAGCTCTTTACTTGGCTCCAATATGATTGAAGTAGATAAATATAACTTAGCCATGCTCAAAGATTATTATTCAGTAAAAACGTACCAAGCTTTGGTCAAGGGAGCTCAAACCGATCCTGAATTAGCCACCATTCTAATGCAGCTGGAGCGGTTCTGTGATGGAGTAAACTATTTTATCGAACATACCACTCTATTACCGTTAGAATTCCAACTTTTAGAGATTTCCATGCAGCCTTGGACTGTGGTTGATACTTTATGCATGGCCAAGTATATGGCAGAAGATTTAACGTGGAGTATAGAGGATTTATACCATTATGAATTTCTGCAGAAAATCGGAATTGAAGCATATAACTTCTTTTTAGCTCACCCTAGACCCTATCAAATCCCAATATGTCCGAATTACGGAAATTACAGCGATTTTACTTTTGAACATCTCAATTATACATTTAGTTCAGAAGGTTCGAAGGGTTCTCCCGCTTCAAATAATGAGGTAATAAGTATGATAAGTATGGAAATGAGGCTTCTCTATAAAAAACTCTCTCAGTTTCCACAAGAACAACAACGTGAAGAACTTGGTTCAATTTTAGGCTCTAATAATTGGGTGGTAGACGGAAATTTAACGGCTTCCGGCCGTCCGATCATCTGCAATGATATGCATTTGGGATGGAACTTACCAGG
>CAYRPF010000007.1:48514-63464 GCA_964426185.1 uncultured archaeon
CCCACTCAATCTTTGGGGATTCTTTCTTCCAGGAGTGCCATATCCTTTAGTAGGTCAGAATTCATACGTTTCATGGGGGTTTACTAATACTTATTTTGACAGTATTGACTGGTACTATTATCAAGAAATTAATTCCACTCATTATGTTCATGATGGAGAAATTACGCCGTATGAATATATTCCTTATAGAATTTCGACTAAAGAAGGTGAAAACGTAGAATATAACATTAAAATTACCAAAGAAGGACCGGTGTTTTCGGATTTCCTCGATAACTCAAGTGAATATTCTCTTTCTGCAGATTATGCTATTGCTTGCCAATGGATTGCCCATAATGTATCTTGGGAGTTAAGAGCTTTCTATAATTATGCTCATGCTCAAAATAGGGCAGATTTCGATATAGCTTCTACATATTTCTGGTTGCCTTCCCAAAATCATGCTTATGCGGATGTTTGGGGAAATATTGCCATCCGCCCCACAGGTAAAATTCCGATACGAGATACTTCAAAACTTTCGGATCCAAAAATGGGTTATGGACAATTTCCTTTTAATGGGAGTGCTGGAGAAGGAAAATGGTTGGGATGGCTTCCATTTGACGAGCTTCCCGTAAGTTTGAATCCAGAACAACACTACTTAGTTTCTGCTAATCAAATTGCTGCCGGACCAGAGTACATGACCGCACACGGGAACCAAACCTATCAAACATATTATTCCAACGGTTATCGGGCTCGGCGTATAAATCAGCTGCTAACAAATGCCACGAATTTAACTATCGATTCAATGAAACATATTCAATTAGATACGTACAGCATAAAAGCGGAAAATTTCATCCCAATTCTATTAAATGAGATAAGTAATTTATCCGATAATTTTGAAATTCCCTTTAATGAACAGCAAATCCTTCAAGGGCTATCTAATTGGGATTATCAGATGGATGCGGCAAGTTGGGAGCCTACGATTTTCAAATTATGGGTGGAAATCTTGAAAGAAGAGATATTTTTAGATGAATTTATGGAATGGAATACCATCGAATTTATTCCTTATATTTCAGATGCTTTGGTAGAATATGTATTAAAAAATCCCCGTTTAGATGAATGGTTTGATAATATTTCCTCCGCAACTCATGAAAACCGGCAATTAACCGTTTACCAATCATTTAATAAAGCAATATCGACTTTACAGAATTATTTTGCAAATCAACCATATATTGATTGGAAATGGGGATCACTACATATGAACAAATTTAATCATCTGACTGGATTGTCCGGTTTCGACTATGGTCCTGTTCCGGCAAATGGGAGCGCTGATACTATAAATCCCTCATACGGAAATATTTGGCAAAACAATGAGATTTCTCAAGCCGTCAGTTTAGGGGGTGCATCAGAACGATGGATTTGTGATTGGGGTAGATTGAATGAAAGCGTATCGATTATACCCTCTGGTCAAAGAGGTGTAATTGGTTCAGAACATTTCATGGATCAATTAATGCTGTTCTTGGCGGGAGACTACCATTTGAATTATTTCACATATGACAATGTGGATAATTTCCCGCCAAATTTGGTTGAATCTGTGCTGATATTTTCAAAGGAGGCAGAATAAATGGGGATTTTAAAAAATTGGCAAATATACATTCATCACCCACTCGTTCTTTTGGGATTGAACAGTACAATAATCGGTTTATTAACGCTTATCCCATTTTGGCAATTGATAGTAATACCTTGTTTAATTGTTGGATGGTTGGCTCAAAAAAGTAGTAAATCTTTCTTCACAGGATTTTTAAGTACGGTGTTTGGATGGGGAATATATTATCTTATTACTCTTCTACGCCATGACAGTGCAGTTTTAGCTAATTACTTCACTAATCTTCTTTTCGGTAATTTTAGCATTGGATGGATTATTTTACTTTTATCCTTGCTGATAGGAGGGCTTGTTGGTGGATTATCAGGATATCTGGGTTATATCGGATATGAATTTAGAAAAAGAATGAACTTGGAACCGCACACCCAAATAAATACTTCTAAAAATTAAGTTAATTTCTTATTGTATATTGGATTTTTTTCTTTCAATCATTGTTATATTTTTATATACTTCTTTGACAAATTATTAAATATGGATTCAGACACCTTTCTTACCAAGGATAACGAAATCCCCCCAGCATCGACTAAAAAAATGATGCTGTTCGCCTTTCCTCGAATAGGATCATCCATTTTATTAGGCTTAATTGGATTTGCCCTATTCACGCTGTACACCACTGGATTCGGTTTGAACGAAACCCAAGTCACCAATCGAATCACCATTGGATACATCGCCATCGCCATATCCCAGCCCTTCTTCGGTTGGATCAGCGATGTGACCTATATCAAAAAACTGGGCAGCCGGAAACCTTACGTCTTTTTGTTAGCTCCAATTTTGGTATTATCATTCATTTGTTTGCTAATGCCTCAGCTTTTCTTGGATAATCCCTCGGATACTGCCCTTTTAAGCTGGCTGCTTATTTGGAATACCCTCTTTGAAATCTCATATGCAGTCACCACACCTTATCAAGCGTGGATGGCTGAACAGTTCAATGTGCACGATCGACCTAAATGCTCTCAAATTCAAAATATTTTTAATTTCATTGGCCAAATTATCCAAACTCTCTTTGCGATGTTAATTTTGACCAATTTTGAAGACAATGTCACAGAATACCGAAACACAATCCCTCCTGCTTATCGTTGGGGGGTAATTCTTTTCGGCATTTTCTTTCTTTTATCAATTTATTTTTCGGCGTTTTTCATGCCAACCGAACCCAAGAAGGCTGAAAAACCAAATTTACTTGAAAATTTCAAAATAGCACTTACCAACAAGCGCTATCAGCAAGTTGTATTCATGCAAGGCTTTGCTTCAATTGGTTGGGCAATTGCAGGAACGGTTATTCTTAAATATTTGGCAGAAGTGCTGTTTTTAAGTACAACCCAAAAAATCATCGTTTCCGGGGTTTTAGTGCTGGGAATTATCTTCTTCTTAGAATTTTGGAAGCGGAACATTGCTAGAATGGGGAAAACAAAAAGTATTAAGATGGTTTTCTTATTTGGAATTTTTATTATGCCACTGTCTCTAATCGGACTAATTCCTGTAAATAATGGATTATGGTTTGGATTAATTCTAGTTGGAGGATACGCTTTTGTAATTGGAGGATGGTACTTGTTTCCTTACATAATGTATGCTGACTTGGCCGAGGATGATGAACGCCAAACGAATGTACAGAAAGCAGGGCTTTACGTGGGTTATCCCAGTATTATTTTAAATCTTTTCCAAGCTTTTGGCACTTTCTTATTGGGACAATTGTACAAATTCGGAGAAATTGACGTGGGTGTGCACACGATTAAAATTGGTAATCTAATATGGGGTCCTGTAGTTAGTATTATTCTCTTGGGAGTTTATTTTTATACCAATAAATATGTGCTTATTGATTTTGATTGGGCCAAATCTAATTTACCGAATGATTTGCAAGCTTGAAAATTATCAAGCTCCAACCTTTTTTAAATTTTATTTTATATTTTTTTTTCTTCTTATACAAAACACTATTTTCCATCATGGTAGAGATAGTTATATCCAATAATTCAGCCCATTCCATCATAAATTTGTAGCATACTGCTTAATATTGCTCCGTTAGTGCTTTTCGTTTCGTAAAACTTAAAAATTCTATTATATTATGATGAGTTTCATATTTTAGATATTTATTTATTTGTTAAACAAATGCTTAAGCGATTATCTTCCAATAATTTTTAAATCCAGAAATACTTACAAATTAAACGAGTGAATTTAAATGAGTGAAGAAATTTGGTTGGAGTTTGAATGCCCAATTTGTCATGCAAAAAAAGAAGTTAAACTTCCGCAGATTCTATTCAAGAAAAATATCACTTCATTAAAAAAAGTTCAAATCGATTCGAGTATATGTTGCGAACATACGTTCATCGCATTTATTTCTCCTTCTTTGAAGGTAATTGGCTATGAAACGGTTGATATGATTGCTGAACTAAACAAATCAGTGGAAAAATTGTCGCAAATAATTACTTTGGAGAAAATTTTAAAAGATTTCGGAGAGGATATTACAAAATTAATTTTTCATGCAGTTATTATTGAAACACCGATAATCATTCTTATCAAGGCAGAAGATAAATCAAAAATTGCCATGAAGTTAAATTATTTTTTTAACCAAATTCTACCAGTTGACTTGAAAAATCCATTCCTCTTCAGCGAAATCAGCAATGAAAACCAATTAATTGACCAAAATCAAACAGATAAAGCTTTAATTATAACTTCTGATAAGAATGTAAAAGATATATCATGGCAATCTATTCCTTTTTATTATGAGCAAGAATTAATTGAAAAGGCTATGGAAATACTAGATCCTAAGATGCAATTAGAAGTGTTGAAGGTTTCATTGGAAACATTGT
The DNA here is from genome assembly GCA_964426185.1 of uncultured archaeon. Lineage (GTDB taxonomy): Archaea > Asgardarchaeota > Lokiarchaeia > Sigyniarchaeales > Promethearchaeaceae > Harpocratesius. Next base: position 52,952 of record CAYRPF010000007.1, read on the forward strand.
TTTCCTATACCACTGAAATTAACAAAATTTTCAAAGAATGGGAACAATTGGATCGAAGATATTATCGTAAATTGGGAAAAATTCATGAATATCAACCGAAGATAATTTATTTTGAGGATCTTCAATCCGTAGCCGAAAAAGAATTTCCTAATCAAATTTCCAGATATGGTTTGCAGCTGATTGCCCAAATTTTGAGAAATCGCTTCCATGTTAATTTTTACATTGATAATTTTTTTGATCAAGATGTTAAGAAAAAAATGCCTAAAGCGAAAGGAAAGCGAAAATTATTTACTAAATAACCATTGAATGAACAAATGGTAGCTGTTTTGCTCTTTTTTTACCTTTTTTTGAATCGATTACGATCTTTTCTAATTTTTTGGAAGGTTTTCATTTTTGAATAATCCACTATCTGAAAATTTTCCTTCATTAAATGGCTAAAGGTGCAAAATTGAAAATAAGAATCAACATCTCCCTAAAAAACTTAATTTGATTTTGGGATTGTGGTAAATACATAAGAAAATTTTTTATAGGGTTCATTGTTATTGTTAATCAAGTAGGGACTTCTCCTTACGGATTATTTTTGGGATGAATATATACCATGGGCTCAATCGCAAAAAAAATTCTGCAAGATCATATGGTAGAGGGTACCTTTGAGATCGGGAAGGAAATTGGTATTAAAATTGATCAAACGCTAACCCAGGATGCGACCGGAACGATGGCTTATCTGCAATTCGAAGCCATGAAACTAGATCGTGTTAAAACTGAGTTATCAGTTTCATTTGTTGATCATAACACTCTTCAGACCGATTTTAAAAACCCGGATGATCATCGTTATTTGCAATCAGTTGCTGCTAAATTCGGCATCAAGTTTTCCCGTCCGGGAAATGGAATATGCCATCAAGTCTTTTTAGAACGCTTTGCTCGACCTGGTAAGACTTTAGTTGGGTCAGATTCACATACTCCTACCGCAGGTGGAATGGGTCAAATCGCCATCGGAGTGGGGGGATTAGATGTTGCCGTGGCAATGGGTGGAGGTCTTTTTTACCTCAAAACCCCTAAAATTGTAGGGATCAAATTGACTGGGCAATTAACCGATTATGTAACTGCCAAAGATGTTATATTGGAAGTATTACGCCGTATTAGCGTAAAAGGTGGAGTCGGTAAAATTTTAGAATATTTTGGACCTGGAGTGAAAACTTTAAGCGTCCCAGAGCGTGCAACCATTACAAATATGGGTGCGGAAACTGGTGCCACTACTTCCATTTTTCCAAGTGATGAAATTACCCGGCAATTCTTGAAGTTAGAAGGTCGAGAAAATCAATGGATGGAAATACCAGTAGGTACTGAAGAGGATTACGATGAAATCATTGAAATCGATTTATCACAATTAGAATCGTTGGTTGCAAAACCTCACTCACCTGGAAATGTTGTTCCTTTATCTGAATTATACGGTATGAAGGTAGATCAAGTAGCCATTGGTTCATGCACCAACTCTTCCTTAAAAGATTTAGAAACGGTGGCATCTTTATTGAAGGGAAAGAAAATTGCCTCACACACAGTTTTGGGAATTGCTCCCGGATCTCGCCAAGTTTTAGAACAAATTGCAAAAGATGGTGCTTTAGCTTCCATAGTAGCGGCTGGGGCCCGAATATTAGAATCTGCATGTGGACCTTGTATTGGAATGGGATTTGCTCCTAAAACCAACGCTACAGTTGTAAGAACATTTAATCGAAATTTCTTTGGACGAACAGGAAATAAAACCGCCAATGCTTATTTGGTTAGTCCTGAAGTGGCAGTAGCTGCTGCAGTTTTTGGTGAATTTATCGATCCAAAGAAATTAGGTCCGTATCCTAAATTTTCCTATCCGGAAGAAATTGATATCGATGATTCTATGATCTTAGATCCACCAGCCGATGGTTCAAATATTGAAATCGTGCGCGGCCCTAACATCAAACCTCTTCCAGAATTTAATCCACTTCCCGATAATTTTACCAACGTTGAGGTCGTAATCAAAGTAGAAGATAATATTACTACGGATCACATCATGCCTGCTGGCGCTAAAATCTTACCACTTCGTTCGAATTTACCCGAAATCAGCAAACATGTATTTGAGCAAATCGATCCTGATTTCTATGACCGCGCCATGAAAGCGAAGGAAAATCAAGGTGGTGCGATTATTGCTGCTGAAAATTACGGTCAAGGTTCCAGTAGAGAACACGCTGCTTTAGCACCAATGTATTTGGGAATAAAATTCAAAGTTGCCAAATCTTTTGCTCGTATTCATCGAGATAACTTGGTGAATTTCGGTATTGTCCCTCTAACCTTTGAGAATCCCGCAGATTATGACAAAATCAACCAAGGCGACAAATTAACCATCAAAGATATTACAAATGCCTTGAAAGATGGAATCAAACCAATAATTATGCGAAATGAAACCCAAAATATAGACATTCCACTTACTTATGACCTATCTGAACGTGATAGACAGATTATTTTAGCTGGTGGCAAACTTACTTATGTAAGCGCCCAGTTAAAATAATTTTTTTCAATCCCTTATCAAAAAATTTAATTAACTAAATAAGAAGACCTACAATGGCACAAAAACCAATTTACGAATATGATGGGAAGAATTTAATTGCCAGTCAACTCCCGAGGTATTTCCCGGAATTTAAATTCCATAATAAACTGGTCATTCTCACACCAGAAACTGATATTGATGCATTAGCAGCAGAATATCCATGGTTGAAAACTGATCGTTTAGTAGCCAAACCGGATCAATTATTCGGTAAACGTGGAAAAGCAAATTTGCTTCTTTTAAACGGAGATTATGAACAGTTAAAGCAATTTGCCGCAGAAAAATTAAATAAAACCTTTGAAATTCGAGGTAAAAAAGGAAAATTGACCCGTCTCTTGGTTGAACCATTTATTCCCCACGAAACAGAATATTATGTTTCAATCACCTCTGATCGAGATTTTGATATTGTCCATTTTTCCGTAGAAGGTGGTATTTTCGTAGAAGAAAACTGGGATAAAGTTACACATATCCACATTCCATTCGATGCAGATATAGATACCTTTGATTTTTCTTCAAAATTACCTGATTTAGGTGATTTGAGTGAATTGGTGGTGAAATTCATAAAAGGTTTACTGCACGTCTATCAAGATCAAGATTTTGCCTTCTTGGAAATCAATCCTTTTGCGATTACTGATGATCGACAAATCGTACCCTTAGACTTAAAATCTCGCTTGGACAATACAGCCTACTTCTTACATCCCGATACATGGGGTAATCCCAACAATCCCATTGAATTTCCCGGCGGATTCGGTCAAGAATTAACTCCCGAGGAACAAAAAATTGCGGAATTAGATGAAAAAACAGGCGCCTCTTTAAAATTAAAAATCATAAATCCAGACGGTCATATTTGGACTCTTCTATCCGGCGGGGGTGCATCGGTAATTTTCACGGATACTATCGCTGACTTAGGATTTGGGGATGAATTAGCTAACTATGGTGAATATTCTGGTAATCCCTCTTTGGAACACACCGAAATATACGCCGAAACTGTAATTGATTTAATGACTCGAAATCCCGATCCTGAAGGAAAACCCAAATATCTTTTCATTGCTGGAGGCATCGCCAATTTTACGAATGTTAAAGCTACTTTTACAGGAATTGTTAACGCATTTCGAAAGAAAGTCGAAGCACTCAAAAAAGCAAATGTCAAGATTTATGTGCGGCGTGGTGGACCTTATGAAAAAGAAGGATTGCAAATGATGAAAGATATCGGGAAAGAACTGGATTTACCCATAGAAGTACATGATCGTTATTCACCTTTGACTCGCATAGTTCCTATTGCGTTGAAAGGAGGAAATTAAAATGGAAGAATATGAATTATTTGATGAAAATACCACAGCAATTGTTTACGGTTTTCAAACTCGAGCAATTCAGCGAATGATTGATTTCGATTACGTGTGTAAACGAAAAACACCTAGTGTTGCTGCAATAATTCGACCCACTCAAGCCGATTATATTGCATATCACAAAGTATTTTTCGGAACTCAAGAGATTATTATTCCCGTATATAAAGATCTTAGTTTAGCAGCAAAAAAGCATCCTCATGCAAGTGTAGTAGTCAATTTTTCTTCATTTCGCTCCGCATTTGAAACTAGTAAAGAAGCACTTGAATTAAATACCATCAAGACCCTAGCAATTATTGCAGAAGGGATACCCGAGCGTCAAAGTCGTATTTTAGGAAAAATTGCCCGTCAACATGGAAAATGGATTATTGGCCCCGCTACTGTAGGAGGTATTCGTGCTGGTGCGTTTAAGATTGGAAATACCGCTGGAACAATCGAAAATGTTATTCTTTCAAAGTTATATCGCCCAGGATCAGTTGGTTTTGTATCTAAATCAGGTGGTATGAGCAATGAAATGAATTTTATGATTGCTCAAAATTCTGATGGTGTTTATGAAAGTATCGCTATTGGTGGAGATCGCTATCCAGGTGCTTCTTTGATTGATCATCTCTTACGTTACGAGCGTAACCCTAAAATCAAAATGTTAGTGTGTTTGGGTGAAATTGGAGGAACCGATGAATATAAAATTGTTGATGCCCTCAAAGAAGGAAAAATAACAAAACCATTAGTAATTTGGGTTACTGGAACAGCTGCAAAGATTTTGCCCAAAGGTTTACAGTTCGGTCATGCCGGTGCTATGGCAGGTAGTGATAGAGAAACCGCAGAAGCAAAAAATGCCGCACTTAGAGAAGCAGGTGCGATTGTTCCCAATACATATGATGAATTAGATAAGAAAATCCGAGACACTTTTGAAAAATTAAAAGCGGAAGGCAAAATTGAACCGGTGGAAGAATTTGAGCCTCCTAAGATTCCTATGGATTATGCTCAAGCAGTAAAAGAAGGGTTAGTCCGACGCCCAACCGATATGGTTTGTACCATTACTGACGATCGAGGTGATGTTCCTCTCTATAATGGTAAAGGTCTTGATGAAATTATTAAAGAAAAGAAATCTATCGGATACGTTATCGGAATGTTGTGGTTTAAGAAAGAATTACCTGATTATGCCCAAGAATATATTGAAATGGTAATTAAACTCACGGCAGACCATGGACCAGCAGTATCTGGCGCTCACAATGCGATTGTTACTGCTCGTGCTGGAAAAGATTTGATGTCTTCTTTATCTGCGGGAATTCTGACCATCGGCCCCCGTTTCGGTGGTGCTATCAGCGACGGAGCCAAATACTTTAAAATGGCTAAAGATAAAGGCATGACTCCAATGGAATTTATCAACTATATGAAAAAAGTGGAAAAGAAAAACATCCCTGGAATTGGTCATCGAATCAAATCAGTGCAAAATCCTGATGTTCGAGTTCAATTATTGAAAAAATATGTTAACACTAAATTTCCCACCCATCCATATTTAGATTATGCTTTAGAAGTAGAAAAACTAACCACTTCCAAACGTAATAATTTAATTTTGAATGTAGATGGATGCATAGGTATTTGCTTTTTAGATTTACTGGAAAATTTAGGATTTAGTGAGGAAGAAAAGCAAGATATCTTAAACAGCGAAGCATTAAATGGACTTTTTGTCTTAGGTCGTTCTATCGGTATGATGGGGCATATTTTCGACCAGAAACGCTTGCGAACCCGGTTATATCGCCAGCCTTGGGATGAAATTCTATTTTACAAGGAGTAAAACGATTTATTTACCTTAATTGTTTTATTTAATTTTTTTTACATTCTTGAAAATAAAAAAGCAAAAAAAACCTAAACTCAATTTAATTTTTCAGCCAATATTTCTTTTTCATATTTCACTCGTTTATTTTTCAAATATGCAGGAATAGGTACATCCCACCATCCCCATGCCGGGCTTCCGCTGTATTTTGGATCTCGGTTTACGATAATTTCAATGAGCGCTGGGCTATTTTGATCAAAGGCTTCTTTTAAGGTGGGTTGAATTTCATCATTTTTGGAAATTCTTTTATTCCAAATTCCAAAACCTTGAGCAACTTGCGCGAAATTAGGAGTATATATATCACCATTTAAATCTTTAAACTCTGTCGCATAAGATCTATCTGTTCCGTATACCGCTCTTTGAAGGTCGGTTATTGCCATCCAACCCGAATTATTTAGAACGATAACTACAACATTGAAATCTAGTTGCTTTAAAGTATGCAATTCCTGCATGGTCATCATGAAATCTCCATCTCCAATTAAGGCAACTACTTGTTTATCGGGAGCCGCTAATTTTGCGCCGATGGCGGCTGGTAGAGAAAATCCCATGGTGGAAAAACCCCCTGCAGTAATGTTAGTGTGGGGTTCATAAAACATAAACTCTTGGATTAACTGGGCTTGTACATTACCAGATGAAGTTACCACAATCGCATCTCGGTTCAAAAATGTCCTTAATTCTTTCAATACGCAAGAAATCATTACTGGTTCAATTTCTGGGTTTGCCCATTGATTAATAAATTGCATCCATTCTTTGCGATATCGCTGCAACTTTGCAAAATAATCCGTCTTTTGATAATCTCTGGTTTGATAATTAGTTTGCAGAATTTCCAGTAAATCTCGGCATACTGCTTTCACATCTCCTAATATTCCAATATCTACTGGATAATTTTTTCCAATCTCATGGGCATCGATATCCACTTGGATTAAGCGTGTATCCTTATCATCCGGTCCAAAATTCCAAGCCACTCCTTTTTTATAAGAGCAAGTAGATTCATCAGCAAATCTAGTTCCTAAAGCTAACACTACATCAGCCGAACGAGATATTTGAATTCCGCATTTTGTTCCTTTAGAACCAGTGGAAAAAGCATATAATGGATGATCGTTTGGAAAAGCATCTTGCGCCATCATTGAGGTTAAAACAGGCATTCCAATAAATTCTGCAATTTCCTTTACTTCATTGAATGCTTCAGATGATACAACACCCCCTCCAAGCCATAATACGGGGCGCTTTGCCTTCATTAACATTTCTGCGGCTTTTTGAATTAATTGATAATCTCCACGTGGTCGAGCTTGGGTCATTCGCTTGAATAAATCGGGTAGAGATAAATTACAAGGAGCACATTGGACATCCATGGGTAAATCAATATGAACAGGTCCTTTTCTTCCAGTTAACATGAAATTAAAAGCACGCTGCATCACTTTCGGGAGTTGGTTAACATGAGCAACTTCAAATTGTCTTTTTACAACGGGGGAAAGTATTTCTGGAAAATTGCTGTCTTTTTTGCGCTCTATTTCTTGTAAAACGCCTACACCTCGCATGTGAACATGAGTATCTCCCGTAATTACTAAAACCGGCATAGAATCCACGAATGCATCAGCTAATCCTATGGCAGTATTTATTCCACCGGGTCCAATGCTGGTGAATACTGCCAAAGGTTTCCCACACACACGGTAATAACCGACTGCCATATGTACTCCTGCCATTTCTTGTTTGGGCTGAATTACTTTTATTTTATTTCTATTTCGATAAAATGCATCAGTTAGTCCTAACGAACCGTGACCGGGTATACCGAATACATATGGAACTTCTGCTTTAATTAGGAATTCCACGATTAATTCACCCCCGGTTTTTGTTTTAGATTTTGGTTGTTTAGTTTCCATTTCAATTCCCTAAATTTTTACATGCATTTATAATTTTGCTATGATTATTTATAAAATGAAACAGCGTAATAAACACATTATAAATGTGAAGCAAAATAAAGAGATGAATATAATATGCCAATCGAAAAAACGCCAGAAAATGCTTATAAACGTGCTTTGTATCACGGTTGTGGATATTCGTCATCGGATTTAGAAAAACCTATGATTGCCATCGCAAATTCTTATAATTCTATGAATCCAGGGCATGTTCATCTTAAAAAAATTGAAGATTTAATCGTAAAATCTATATTAAACGCAGGAGGAACACCCATGGTTTTCAATACCATTGCTATCTGCGATGGAATTGCCAATAACGGGAATAATAGTAAATATGCCTTACCTTCTCGGGAAATTATTGCTGCTTCAGTTGAATTACAAGTAAATGCCCATGGTTTTGATGGATTAGTATGTATTGCTTCTTGTGATAAAATCATTCCAGGTATGCTAATGGGGGCACTCCGTTGTAATTTACCAACGGTTTTTTTTACGGGGGGAATTATGAAACCTTGTGAAATTCCAAATTTAGGAACATTCGTTACCTCTGATATCAAAGAAGCCATTGGAAGATGGAAAATTGGAGAATTAAGTGAAGCAGACTTGAATACGATAATTGAGAATACTTGCACACCTGGAGCTTGTAATATGTTAGGAACTGCTAATACCATGGCAGCTATGGTTGAAGCAATGGGATTATCCCTACCTAATTGTGCATTAGCTCAAGCACTTGGAGAGCAACAAACAGAATTAGCCAAACAAATCGGGTCTGTAATCATGAGTTTAATTGAGAACAATATTTCACTAAAACAGATCGTCACAGTAAAATCCCTTGAAAACGCAGTTAAATGTGCTTTAGCGGTTGGAGGTTCTTCTAACCTTGTGTTACATAGTTTAGCAATAAGCCATGAAATAGGAGAAAAATGGGATCACTTTAAAATTCAGGAAATTTCAGAAAAAACTCCGCTATTAGTGAAATTAAAACCTTCTTCTTCTCTAACACTCACAGAATTTCATAATTCTGGGGGGATCATGTCTGTATTAAAAGAATTATACACATTGCTGCATACTGATTGTCTAACAATACTTGGAAGCACAATTGGGGAAAATATCATCAAATACGGGAAAAAATCCCCCTTAATTTGCGATTTACACAATCCTTTAGAAAACCATGGTGGAATCGTAGTTTTACAAGGAAATCTGGCACCAGAAGGTTGTATTGTAAAACAAAGCGGCGTTGAAAAAGAGATGTTAACGTATAAAGGTCAAGCTAAAGTATTTAACTCAGAAGAAGAAGTTAGAGAAGCTTTACTTTCCCAAAAAATTCGTCAAGGAGATGTTTTGGTAATAAAATATGAAGGTCCGAAAGGATCTCCTGGAATGAGAGAAATGTCAATTTCTGCTGCTTTATTAGTTGGTATGGGGTTAGGAAAATCCGTAGCTATGATTACAGATGGAAGATACAGCGGAGCCAGCCGAGGTCCATGTATAGGACATGTTTGCCCCGAAGCCATAGAAGGTGGACCTATTGGATTGGTAAAAGACGGAGATCTGATTGAAATTGATATCCCAAACCGGACTTTGAATCTGCTTGTTTCACCAGATGAGTTAAAGAATAGAAAAAGTCAATGGAAACCAGTAATAAAGGAAGTTCCAAAAGGATTTCTTAAAATTTACGCTAAAAATGTTTCCAGCGCTCGATATGGGGCGATCCTTAAGGAAAAGTAAAAAAAGTAAAAAAAGGATGTCCAGGATGGTGTTTTCTTCCGGGTATTCTGTTTCTTTAGTTGAATTATCATCAAGAACACTTGCAATTGCTGGAATTAATGATTCAGTAAATGGAAGCCTAATACCAAAAGCACATTATTGTCATCATTAGTAAATTTGTAGTTATCGATAATTACATCAAATTTCAATTCGGCGGTGTTGGAATCCAAATAATTTCTGAATTGAATTATAAAATCCATGCCTACGCTGGTAATGTTAAATTTATTCAGTCTGTCTTCATCAATAATCTCGGAAAAATCCCATTTCATGGCTGCCAAAGCCTTATTAGAGGATGGGACAATGGAATCCGTTCCTTTATCATAAATTCTATCTGCCCAGAAGGAATATTCGTAAGGCAGTTTGATCATTTTCTATATCAATGTTTTTATCCGAGCTGGGAATTCCTGCAACGGGTGGCACAGAGAACAATAACAATGATAGCAAGCTTAAACCAGTGATAATTTTATATTTGCTTCGATCCATAAGAATCAACTAACTAATGGAAAGGTTTTTTGTAAAGCATTTTAGGAGAATAATCTTCCTATTTTTGAGGGCGATAAAAATAAAGATTGTAAAGCAAAACTGTGATTTTATTGAGGTAAATTTTAATGTTCGATTTAGCTAAAGATGGGTATTAATGAAATATTTAAACAAAATTATTCTTTATGGAGTTATTGGGTGCTCTATTTGGGTATTAGATTCCATCATCAGCTATTATTTTTACAATCCTGGTAAATCTTTCTTTGAATTGGTGCTTACTAACCCAGAGATTCACGACATCATATTTCGGCTGTTTCTTATATGTTTTTTTTTCTTTATTGTTTTTTATTTGACAAAAAGTCGTGATTTTGAACGACGGATGAAAAAAAAATTAATGATTTCGAATTCGGAGAAGAAAAATATCTTAAACAATCTCAGAGAGGGTATTATTTTCTATAAAAGTCCAAATTTGGAAATTTTATGGGAAAATGAAACAGTTAAGCATATTTCTGAAGAGACAAACCTAGATAAAAATAGTTTAAGCCAAAAATGTTCTATGCGGCTCTTTTCAGTAGAAGAAAATTGTAAGGATTGTCCT